>JAUZRX010000027.1 GCA_030949985.1 Acidobacteriota bacterium | reverse complement strand
AGGCCCTGGCCGACGCCCACATGCCCCAGCTCCAGGTGGTGACCGAGGGGTTGCTGGCGCCAAGGCGTCTTCTCGGCCTCATCCGCGATTTCATCGTGTTCGAGGACGACGGCGGGGGACACATCGCCAAGAAGATGGCCGGCTACCACCAGTTCTACGCGGTGCGGGTGGCGGTGGGAGAGACCCTGCGGGCAGCGGAGCTGGCCCGTGCCGACCAGGTGGCGGAACCCGAGGGCCGCTACGAGGCGGGCGGGCAGCCGGGCGGCAGGCCCGGGGACCGCCGCGTGGGGGTGGTCTGGCACACCCAGGGTTCGGGCAAGAGCCTGACCATGGCTTTCTATGCCGGGCGGATCATCCGCGAGCCGGCGATGGAGAACCCGACTCTCGTCGTTCTCACCGACCGCAACGACCTGGACGACCAGCTCTTCTCGACTTTCTCGCGCTGCCGGGAGCTGTTGCGCCAGCCACCGGTTCAGGCCGAGAGCCGCGCACACCTGCGCGAGCTTTTGCGCGTGGAAGCCGGCGGGGTGGTGTTCACCACGATCCACAAGTTCTTCCCGGAAGAAAAGGGCGACCGTCACCCGGTGCTTTCCGAGCGGCGCAACATCGTGGTCATCGCCGACGAGGCCCATCGCAGCCAGTACGATTTCATCGACGGCTTCGCGCGCCACATGCGCGATGCGCTGCCGGGGGCGTCTTTCATCGGCTTCACGGGAACGCCGATCGAGCTGCAAGACGCCAACACCCGCGCGGTCTTCGGCGACTACATCAGCGTCTACGACATCCAGCGCGCCGTCGAGGATGGCGCCACGGTGCCGATCTACTACGAGAGCCGGCTGGCGAAGCTGGTGCTCGACGAGGCGGAGCGGCCGACGATCGACCCGGACTTCGAGGAAGCCACCGAGGGCGAGGAGGTCGAGCGCAAGGAAAAGCTCAAGACCAAGTGGGCGCAGCTCGAGGCCATCGTCGGCTCGGAGAAGCGACTCGCCATCCTCGCGCGGGACATCGTCGAGCACTTCGAGAAGCGCAACGAGGCGATCGACGGCAAGGCGATGATCGTGTGCATGAGCCGGCGCATCTGCGTCGAGCTGTATCGCGAGATCGTCCGGCTGCGGCCGTCCTGGGAGAGCGACGACGACCAGGAGGGCGCCGTCAAGGTGGTCATGACCGGCTCGGCGTCGGATCCGCCGGACTGGCAGCCGCACATCCGCGGCAAGAGCGGGCGCGAGGCGCTGGCCCATCGCTTCCGGAATCCCGGCGATCCGCTGCGGCTCGTGCTCGTGCGCGACATGTGGCTGACGGGCTTCGACGCGCCGAGCCTGCACACCATGTACCTCGACAAGCCCATGCGCGGGCACGGCCTGATGCAGGCCATCGCGCGCGTGAACCGGGTGTTCCGGGACAAGCCCGGTGGGCTCGTGGTCGACTACCTGGGCCTGGCCCACGAGCTGAAGCAGGCGCTGGCCACCTACACCGAGAGCGGTGGCACCGGCCGGACCGCCCTCGATCAGGACGAAGCGGTGGCGGTGATGCTGGAGAAGTACGAGGTGTGCTGCGGGCTCTTCCACGGCTTCGACCGGTCGACATGGACGTCGGGTTCGCCGCAGGATCGGCTGGGGCTGCTGCCCCAGGCCCAGGAGCATGTCCTGTCGCAGGAAAACGGCAAGGACCGTTGCCTGCGCGCGGTCCGGGAGCTGTCCCAGGCCTTCGCGCTGGCGGTGCCGCACGAGGAGGCGCTGCGCATTCGCGACGACGTGGCCTTCTTCCAGGCGGTGCAGGCCGTGCTCGCCAAGCGCGCTCCGGGGGACACGCGGCCGACGGAGGAACTCGACCACGCGGTCCGCCAGATCATTGCGCGCGCGGTGGCGCCGGAAGGAGTGGTCGATATCTTCGCCGCGGCCGGGCTGGACAAGCCCGACCTGTCGATCCTCTCGGACGAGTTTCTGGCCGAGGTCCGGGGCATGCCCCAGCGCAACCTCGCGGTGGAGCTGTTGCAAAAGTTGCTGAAAGGCGAACTGAAGACCCGTCGCCGCAAGAACGTGGTCCAGGCGCGCTCCTTCGCGGAGATGCTGGAGCGGACCATCCGCCGCTACCAGAACCGGGCCATCGAGGCGGCGCAGGTGATTGAGGAGCTGATTCAGCTTGCCAGGGAGATGCGCGAAGCCGGTGCGCGTGGCGAGCAACTCGGACTGACCGAGGACGAGCTCGCCTTCTACGACGCCCTCGAGACCAACGACAGCGCCGTCGAGGTACTCGGCGACGAAACCCTGCGCGGCATCGCCCGGGAACTTGTCCAGACGGTGCGCAACAACGTGACCATCGACTGGACGCTCCGTGAGAACGTTCGCGCCCAGCTCCGGGTCCTCGTCAAGCGTATCCTGCGCAAACACGGTTACCCTCCCGACAAGCAGGAAAAGGCGACCCAGACCGTTCTCGAGCAAGCGGCGCTGCTGTCGGAAGAGTGGGCGGCGGCATGAAGCCGTGGCGTGCCGCGCCGGCCGGCGATTCCGCCGCCTGAGGGCCCGCGCTCGCTGGAAGCTTGTCGCCACCGCACGATCCGCACCACAATGGGCGCCGCGCCGGGGGATCGCCCCCGGCCTGGAGGAATCCAGCGATGCCCCGTTCTCCGTTTCCGGCTTTCCGCAGGCCCTGGCCCTGGATCGTCCTCGCCCTGCTGCTGCCCGCCATCCCGCCGGGCGGCGCTTGGGCCCAGGATCCGGGGGCCGCCCCCCCGGTGCAGGCCGGGGGGCAGACCGGCTCCTCCGTGCCGGCCGCCCTGGCTTCGCCCCGGGCCACCTTCCGCACCTTCCTCGACGCGATGGTGGCCGTGCGCCGGGGAGAGAAAGACCGCCTGCGGGAGGCGGTGTCCTGCCTGGACCTCGCCGATCTGCCGCCGGCGGCCCGGGAGGAGGCGGGCCGCAAGTTCGCCCGTGACCTGAAGATCTTCCTCGACAAGACCGAGTGGGTCGACCTGGAACAACTTCCCGCGGAGTGGGCCGAACCGGCCTATGTCTGGCGCCGTTTTCCGGCGGGGGTGATCGCCCTCGAGCGTGACGACGACGGACGCTGGCTGTTTTCCCGGCAGACCCGCCAGGCGTTGCCGGATCTGCTCGAGTCCGTGCGCGACCGGGCCTTCATCGGCGGCCTGGAAGGGGGCGGTGGTGTGGAGCCCTCGGTGGCGGATCTGCTCCGCGCCCGGATGCCCGAGGCGCTGCGCGAACGAGCCTTCCTGCTCGAGAACTGGCAGTGGCTGGCCCTGCTCGCCCTGGTCCTGCTCGGTGTGATCGTCGACCGCGTTCTGCGCTACCTGGTGGGGGTGCGGATCCGCAAGCTGCTCGGCGGCCGCCTGCAGCGGGTGGATGCCGCGGTGATCACCCGCTTCGAGGCGCCGCTGGGCATTCTGACCATGACCGTCGTGTGGTCCATACTGCTGCCGCTGCTGGACCTGTCGATCAACGTGATCGGCGTGCTCGAACCGGCGATCCAGGTGTTGATGGCGGTGGCGGGGGTCTGGGCGACCTACCGGCTGGTGGACGTGGCGTCGGAGTACTTCGCCTCGCTCACCGCCGAGACGGAATCGAAGCTCGACGACCTGCTCGTTCCCCTGGTGCGCCGCGCGCTGAAAATCATCGTCGTCGCCTTCGGCATGGTCTTCATCGCCCAGAACCTGGACATCCCCATCGCCAGCCTGGTCACCGGCCTGGGCCTGGGCGGCCTGGCGTTCGCCCTGGCCGCCAAGGACACGGTGGAGAATCTCTTCGGCTCGGTGACGGTGCTGATCGACCGGCCCTTCCAGCTCGGTGACTGGATCGTCATCGGTGACCTGGAAGGCACGGTGGTGGAACTGGGCCTGCGTTCGACCCGCATCCGCACCTTCTACAACTCGGTGATCACCATTCCCAACTCCAAGCTGGTCAGCGCCGCGGTGGACAACCTGGGCGCCCGGGAATACCGCCGGATCAAGACCTACCTCTCGGTGAAATACGACACGCCGCCGGAAAAGATCGAGGCTTTCTGCGAGGGCATGCGCGAGCTGGTGCGCCGGCACCCCTTCACCCGCAAGGACTACTACAACATCTACCTCAACCGCTTCGGGGCCTCGGGTCTGGACATTCTCTTCTACGTCTTCCACAAGGCTCCCGACTGGACCACCGAACTGCGTGAGCGCCATCGCCTGTTCCTCGACATCCTCGAACTGGCCCGGCGCCTGGGGGTGGAGTTCGCCTTCCCGACCCAGACCCTGCACATCGCCTCGGTGCCCGAGGGTTTTGCGGGAGCCCCGGCGCCGCCGGCCCCCGAGGCCGTGCCCGGTTTCGAGGAGGTCGTCCGCCAGGGCCGCGAGCAGGCACGGCAGGTGATGGAGGAGAGCTGGGGGCAGGGGGTGCAACCGCCGGTGGATTTCGACGACCCCGACCGCATCCGTCCCACCCCCCTGGGCTGAGAGGTGGCCGACGGGGACAGCGGCGGCGCCCGAGGCGTCGAGCATCGGCTCAACGGCGACTTCGACCTCTCCCTGAGGGCGGGTTACCGCCCTCCTCCGCCGGGCAGCGAGATCGCCCGACAGGTGGCTGAACTGCTGCCCTTCGCCCTGTTCTTCGGCGGCCGGGAAGACACGGCCCTGGTCGACTCCCCCCTGCCCGAGAGCTGGCTGGCCCTGCTCGAGCAGGCGGGTGTCGAGCATGCCGCGGCCGTCACCGCGCCCTCGCTGAACGCGGGCCGGCCCCTGGCGCCTTTCGGCTGGAACGCCGACGCCGCCGAAAGGGCCCGGCGCTACGCGGTCCGTGGGGAGCATCCGCCGCTGGAGGTGGTGCGGCGGGTCAACGCCCGAACCTTCTCGGCCGCCATCGAGCGGGAGATCGACCCCGACTCGCCGTACGAGGGCCGGTTCGACTCGGTGGCCGCTGTCGAAAACTTTCTGCGCGACGCGTCCCCCGCCGAGCGTGTGGTCAAGGCCCAGCATGCCAACGCGGGGCTGGGCAATCGCCGACTGAGTGGCGCGGGCCTGGATCCGGCCACCCGGCGGCTGGTGGCGGAGTGGTGCGCCGGCGGCGATCCCGTGATCGTCGAGCGCTGGCTGCCCCGGCGGGAGGATCTCTGCCTGACGTTCCACGTCTCCCGGCGGGGTGCGATCGAAGACTTGGAAGTGCACGAGATGATCAACACCGCCGACGGGGCCTTCATCGGCGCGCTCTTCCCCGCCGGCAGGGACCGACCCGTCGCGCAGCGCGAAGCGCTGGGTCGGACCGCGGAGGTCGTCGCCCGTCGGCTGCGGGATGCCGGCTACTTCGGGCCCGTCTGCGTCGACGCCTTCACCTGGGGGGACGGGGGGCGCTTGCGCCCCCTGGCCGACCTCAACGCCCGGCGCCACGTCTCCGCGGGCGCCCTGGGGCTGTGGCGCCGCTGGGGGCGGGAGGTCACCGTCTACTGGCGGCTGTTCAAGGTGCCGCGAGTCCGCCTGCCGGATCCCGAACGGTGGACGGCGGTGCTGGGGCCCGACGCCTTCGACCCCGGTCACCGCCGGGGCGCGTTGCCCGTTTCGCCGCCGGTGGATGGCGCCGGTCGGCCCTGCCGGCGGGTCGCGGTACTCTTCGCCGGCCGGAACCGGGAAGATGTGTTCGCCATGGAGCGGCGGATGCGGGAGCGCTTCGAGCGATGAAGGTGAAACTGGTCGTGATCGCCGGGCCCACCGCCTGCGGCAAGACCCGGCTGGGAGTGGATCTGGCCCATCGGCTGGGGTCCGAGATCGTCTCCGCCGACTCGCGCCAGGTCTATCGGGGGCTCGACATCGGCACGGGGAAGGATCTCGACGAGTATTCCCGGGTGGACCCTCCCGTCCCCTGCCACCTGATCGACCTGGTGGACCCCGGCGAGTCGTTCAGCCTCTACCACTACCAGCAGGCCTGCTACCGGCTGCTGGCCCGCAAGGCCGTCGAGGAGCCCTTCGCCTCGGGCACCCCGCTGGTGATGGTGGGCGGGACGGGGCTCTACATCGAGGCGGTGCTGCGGGCCTATCGCCTGCCCAACGTCCCGGAGGACCCGGCGCTGCGGGAAGCCCTGGAGGCCGAGCCCCTCGAAGAACTGGTCCGTCGCCTGGAGGCCGCCGATCGGGAGCTTTTCGCCAGGACCGAGATCGCCAACAAGCGCCGGGTGATCCGGGCCCTCGAGATCGCCGCCCACGGCCGGGAGCACGAGGTGGTCTACAGCCGGGGGCCGGCGGTGGAAGTGGACTACCGGGTCTTCGCCGTCCACCCCGACCGGGCCGAGCTTTACCGCTGGATCGGCGAGCGGGTCCGCCGGCGTCTGGACGAGGGGATGATCGAAGAAGTCGAGGGGCTGGTGGCGGCGGGCCTGGACCGTCGGCGCCTGGAGTGGTTCGGCATGGAGTACCGGCAGATCGCGGCCTACCTGTGGGGAGACAAGAGTCGCGAGCAGATGGTCGAAGACCTCGAGCAAGCCATCCGCAACCTGGCCAAGCGCCAGCTTACCTGGCTGCGCGGCATGGGCCGCCGCGGCATCGCGGTGCGGTGGATAGCGCCCGGGGACCTGGAGACGGTGCTGGAAGCCGTCGGGAGCTGGTCATGAGCAGAGGTCTGTGGGTGGTGGTGCTGGCGTGGAGCGTGATCGGACTCGGTGGCTGCGGGCCGACGGGGGCGCCGCCGGCGGGTCCCGACCGGCTGGAGTTCAACCGCCTGGCGGTGCGGCTCGATCTGCCCTGGTTCTGGGTGGCCGACCGTAACGCCAACGGCGTGCCGGATGCCGACGAGGTGGTCAGACTGTTGTTCTATCCCGACGGGGGGAGCTGGGAGCAGGGCTATCGCCGGATCCTCGAGCTGGCGAGGCGCCCGGAGCCTGGCGCCGATCTCCCGGAGGCCGAGCGTCGGCGCCGACAGCGGGTGATCGACGATCTCGATCACGGCATTCCGACCCTGGTCTACAACGATCTGCGCGATCTGCCCGGGGATCACCGGGCACTGGTGCGGCACATGCTCGAGGTGGCCTACCGGATCGATGCGATCTACGCCCGCCAGACCGGGATGGACCGGCTGGAAACCCGGCTTCCCGACGACCCGGCCAGCCACAGCCTGTTCCGCCGCAACTGGGGTCCGGCCTGCCTGGCTCCCAAGACCCAGGACGATCCGGCGTGCTCGGCGATTCCCGGTGCGCCGCGGCCGGTCTACGGCGTCTATCCCGCCGCGTTGCAGGCCGACGAGGATTTCTGCCGGACGCTGGCGGCTCGGCCCGACGGCGAGGCACTGCTGGCCCCCTTCGTGGTGGTGCGGGGAGAGGGGCGGGAGCTGCGGGCCGTTCCCTACTCCGAGGCCTTCGCGCCGCAGACGCGGCAGGTGGCCGCCGAACTGCGCGCCGCCGCCGATGACTTGCGGGACCCCGACGAGGAGGCCCTGCGCGCCTACCTGCGGGCGGCGGCCCGGGCTTTCGAGGACAACGACTGGGAGCCGGCGGACGAGGCCTGGGCGGCGATGGGGCCGCGCAACTCCCGCTGGTACCTGCGGGTGGGCCCCGACGAGGTCTACTGGGAGCCCTGCGCGCGCAAGGCGGGTTTCCACCTGACCTTCGCGCTGATCAACAAGGGCTCGCTGGCGTGGCAGAACCGGCTGGATCCGGTGCGGCAGGAGATGGAACAGGCCCTGGCCGCGCTGATCGGCCCGCCCTACGAGCCGCGGGAAGTGTCTTTCCAGATGCCGGACTTCATCGACATCGTCTTCAACGCCGGCGACGACCGGAACGCCCTGGGAGCCACCATCGGCCAGTCCTTGCCCAACTGGGGGCCGGTGGCCAACGAGGGGCGGGGCCGCACGGTGGCCATGACCAACCTCTACACGGACGCCGACAGCCGCAGGATCCAGCGGGCCCAGGCCGCGTCGCTGTTCGACGCGGCGACGATGGAGGCCTACACCGACAGCGTCGAGCCGGGGCTGATGGCCACCATTCTCCACGAGGCGACCCACAACCTGGGCCCGAGCCACGAATATCTCTTCGAGGGCAAGAGCGACGCGGAGTGGTTCGGAGGGCCGCTCGCCTCGATCCTGGAAGAACTCAAGGCTCAGACCGGCGCCCTGTGGTACGTGGAGTTCCTGCGCGCCCGGGGGTTGATCACCGACGCCCTGGCCCGCCAGACCTATGTCGACTCCCTGCGCTGGGCGATGGACCATATTTCCCGCGGCATGGTCACCGCCACCGGCCATCCCAAGGCCTACAGCCAGCTCGCCGCGATCCAGGTCGGCTTTTTCCTCGATCAGGGCGCCCTGGGCTTCGACCTCCGGGCTCCGGCCGCCAACGGCAGCGACCGGGGCGCCTTCACGGTGGACTTCGACAAGCTGCCCCGGGCCGTCGAAGGGCTGATGCGCCGGGTCGGCCGGATCAAGGCCGGCGGGGACCGCGCCGCGGCGGAGAAGCTGGTGGCGCTCTATGTGGACGGCGACCGTCTGCCCCTGGAACTGATCGCCGAGCGCATCCTCCGCCACCCCAAGGCGAGCTTCGTCTACGCGGTGGACCCCTAGCCCCGGCAGTTCGGGGCGCGTCCCCGCCGGCGCCGTAAGTCTTTGTGTCCGAGTGAAGTAGTGCCGGGTCGGGGGGGCGTCCGCGGCCCTCGCCCCTCCTTGCCCGGGACTCTCGCCTCCCCGTCCACTACAATCCCGCGACCGCGCCCCCCCGCGGTGGGAGATGACCGATGGCTACAGCCGCCTCCTTCAATCCTTTCGCCATGGCCCAGGCTCAGTTCGACGGTGTGGCCGAACTGCTCGGGCTCGACGAGGCGACGCGGCAGCTTCTGCGGGAGCCGCTGCGGGAGTTCTCCTTCGCCATTCCCGTGCGCATGGACGACGGATCCCACCAGGTCTTCCGGGGCTTCCGGGTCCAGCACAACGATGCCCGGGGAGCGTCCAAGGGAGGCATCCGTTTCCACCCCCAGGAGAGCCTGGACACGGTGCGGGCGCTGGCGATGTGGATGAGCTGGAAGACCGCCGTGGTGGACATCCCCCTCGGCGGCGGCAAGGGTGGGGTGATCTGCGACCCGCACCACCTTTCCCTGCGCGAGCAGGAGCAGATCTGCCGCGGCTGGGTGCGGCAGGTGGCGCGCAACGTGGGGCCCCTGCTCGACGTACCGGCGCCCGACGTGATGACTTCCGCCCAGCACATGCTGTGGATGCTCGACGAGTTCGAGACGATCCACGGGGGCAAGTACCCCGGCTTCATCACCGGCAAGCCGGTGGGTCTCGGCGGCTCTCTCGGGCGTACCGAGGCCACGGGCTACGGCGTGGTCTACACCCTGCGCAATGCGCTTGCGCGCCTGGGCATCGAGGCGCGGGGGACCACCGCCAGCGTGCAGGGCTTCGGCAACGTGGCCCGCCACGCCATCGAGCTGTTCGCCCGGCTCGGCGGGATCACCGTTTGCGTGGCCTGCTGGGACCAGGCCGATCAGACTTCCTACTCCTACCGCCGGGCCGACGGCATCGATCTCGAGGAGCTGCGGGGGATCACCGACCGCTTCGGCGGCATCGACAGGGACCGAGCCCGCGACCTGGGCTACGAGGTCCTCGACGGCGGCGCCTGGATCGAACAGGAGGTGGACGTGCTGATGCCCGCCGCCCTCGAAAACCAGATCAACGCCGACAACGTGAACTCGATCGCCCCCAGCGTGAAGGTGATCGCGGAGGGAGCCAACGGTCCGACCACCCCGGAGGCCGACGCCGAGATCCGCCGCCGGGGCATTTTTCTGCTGCCCGACTTCCTGGCCAATGCCGGGGGTGTGACCTGCAGCTACTTCGAGCAGGTGCAGAGCAACATGAACTACTACTGGGAACGGGACGAGGTGCTGCGTCGCCTCGACCGGAAGATGACCACCGCCTTCGAGGGCGTGGTGGAACTGGCCGAGAGCCGCAAGCTCTACATGCGCGATGCCGCCTACGTGATCGCCGTCGACCGGGTGGCCCAGGCCTGCCATGATCGAGGTTGGGTCTGAGGAGATCCCGAGGGAGGCCCTCCATGCGGCCTGAAGAGCGTGCCGCCGCGATTCTCGCCTCACTGCGCGAACGGGCCCGGGAACTGGGTCGCGAACCGGAGTTCGAGCGCGCCGCCGCTCCCCTGTCGGCTGCGAAAGCCGAGCCCGGCTGGCGGGAACTGGTGGCGCTGATTCCCCGGGTGGACGCCGGCCTGCTGGGCCGCATCACCCGCCGGTTGATCAATCGTCTCTGTTGGGAGGACGCCGCCAGCGGGCAGGCCGAGGCGCTGCTGGCCCGTTACTCGGGAGTCGAGTCCATCAGCACCCACTCCCTCGACGAGAACGTTCCCCAGGCCCGCAACAAGCTGGGCACGCTGGGCTCCCTGCGTCACGAGACCTTCGAGCTGGCCAGTCGCACCTTCAGTGACGAACGCCTGCTGGCCATGCTGGCCCGCTGGATCCGGGAAGACCGGGCCTCGTTCCTGATCTCCGCCCTCGAGGCTCCCGACGCCTCCTTCCCCCGCATCGCCGCGGCGCTCGAGCATTACGCCGAGATCGAGCTGGAAGAAGACGACCTGTCCCGGGCCATGCGCACCGGCCTGCGGGTTTCCCTCCTGCGGCGTTTTTTCAGCGAGCAACTCGACTTCATCAATCACGCCAAGCCCCATGTGCGCGTGGAGGACTTCAGCGCCCTGCTCGACCACCTGATCGCCGAGGTCGATTCCCACGGCAAGCTGGGGGGCAAGAGCGCCGGGCTCTTCCTCGCCGAGAAGGTGATTCGCACGACCGCCGAGACCGACCCCCTCCTGCGCAACGTCAGGGTGCCCCGCACCTGGTACATTTCTTCCGACGGTCTGCTGGCCTTCATCCGCTACAACAACCTCGACGACGTCTACTCCCGCAAGTACATGAGCCTGGAGAGGATTCGCCGGGACTACCCCCACATCGTCCAGGTCTTCAAGAACTCGCCCTTTCCCCCGGGCATCGTCGCCGGCCTCGAGCGCGCACTCGACGACTTCGGTGAAGTGCCGTTGATCGTGCGCTCCTCTTCCCTGCTGGAAGATCGCTCGGGCTCGGCCTTTTCCGGCAAGTACAAGAGCCTCTTCCTGGCCAACCAGGGCACCCGCGCCGAGCGCCTCGAGGCTCTGACCGACGCCATCGCCGAGGTCTACGCTTCACTCTTCGGTCCGGATCCCATCGAGTACCGGGCCGAGCGGGGCCTGCTCGACGTGCACGAAGAAATGGGGGTGATGATCCAGGAAGTGGTGGGGCGTCGGGTGGGCCCGTACTTCTTTCCCGCCTATTCGGGCGTGGCCTTCTCCCTCAACGAGTTCCGCTGGTCCCCGCGGATCCGGCGGGAAGACGGCCTGATCCGCCTGGTGCCGGGGCTCGGCACCCGCGCCGTCGATCGCCTCGGTGACGACTACCCGGTGCTGATCGCCCCCGGCCAGAGCGACCTGCGGGTCAACGTCACTCCCGAAGAGGTGGCCCGCTATTCGCCCTCCCGGGTGGACCTGATCGATCTCGAGCGCAACGCCTTCGTCACCATGGAGGTACGGCAGCTCCTGCGCGAGACCGGTCTCGACTACCCCGGTCTGCTGCAGATCGTCTCGCTCTACGACTCGGGCCATTTGCGGCGTCCCTCGCCGGTGCGCCTCGACGTGGAAAAAGACGACCTGGTGGTGACCTTCGAGGGCCTGCGCACCGGCACCCCCTTCGTCCGCCAGGTGCGTAGGCTCCTCGAACTGCTCTCCGAGGCGACCGGCGAGCCGGTGGACCTGGAGTTCGCCAGCGACGGTGAGCATCTCTTCCTGCTCCAGTGCCGCCCCCAGAGCTACAGCGAGGAATCCCAACCGGCGTCGATTCCCGTCGACCTGCCCTGCGAGCGGATGGTCTTTTCCGCCCACCGCTACGTCTCGAACGGCCTGCTCGAGGGCATCACCCACGTGGTCTACGTCGACGGGGAAGGCTATGCGGCCCTCGAGACCCGTGAGCAGCTCCAGCAGGTGGCCCGGGCGGTGGGCGTTCTCAACGAGCGTCTGCCCCGCCGCGGCTTCATCCTGATGGGGCCCGGGCGGTGGGGCAGCCGGGGCGACATTCGGCTGGGCGTGGGGGTGACTTACTCCGACATCAACAATGCCGCGATGCTGATCGAAGTGGCCCGCAGGCAGGGCGGGCACCTGCCCGACCTCTCCTTCGGAACCCATTTCTTCCAGGATCTGGTCGAGGCGGGCATTCGCTACCTGCCCCTCTACCCGGACGACGAGGAAGCGGTGTTCAACGAGGATTTCCTGCTCCGCTCGCCCAACGGGCTCGAGGCCATCGCTCCGGAAATGGCAGCCTTGGGGGCCGTGGTACGGGTGATCGACGTGGAGGCGGTCAGCGGCGGCGGGCGCCTTCAGGTGCGCATGAACGCCGACCTGGATCGGGCGGTGGCCCTGATCGTCGGACCCGGCGAAGACGAGCCGACGGGCCCCATGGCCCCGGCCAGGTAGACTCGGTGCTTCGGACAACAGCCGAA
This sequence comes from Acidobacteriota bacterium, assembly GCA_030949985.1. Classification (NCBI taxonomy): domain Bacteria; kingdom Pseudomonadati; phylum Acidobacteriota; species Acidobacteriota bacterium. The sequence continues at coordinate 93,760 of JAUZRX010000027.1, read as the reverse complement.
CTGGACAAGGGAGCCGCGACGATGACGAAGAGGAAGGGGGCCGGGCGCCTGAAGTGGATCCTGCTGCTGCTGGTGCTATGCGGTGGAGCCTGGGCCCTCTATGGTGCCACTCTCCGCGGGCCGAACGTGGCCATCGAGATCACTTCCGATCGGCCGGCGATCGGTCCGGGCACCCGGGTCCACGCTTCTTTCGCCGCCGAGCGCTGGGGCCTGGGCCGGATCCGCCTGGTCTTCGAGCAGGGCTCGTGCCGCAAGGTGCTGGCCGAGCAAACCCTCTCACGCCCCTCGGCTTTCGACCTGCTGGCCGCCGCCTCGGCGGGGGCCCGGGCGGAGCTGAGTGCCGAGGTCGGGAGGCAGAGCGTCGAATGCCTGGCCGAGGGATCGGCCACGATTCTCGCCGAGGCCGAGCGCATGTCCGGTCCTCTGCGGGGCGAGAAGTGGAGCCGGATCAGCGTCGAGCTGCCTGTCCGCCTGCGGCCGCCGTCGATCCAGGTGCTCAGCACGGCCCACTACGTCACCCAGGGCGGCAGCGGCGCGGTGGCCTTTCACGTTTCGGAGACCGCCGTGCGCTCGGGGGTGCGGGTGGGGGAACGCGACATTCCGTCCTATCCCCATCCCCGGGGGGGGACCGGCCACCGCGTGGTCCTCTTCGGCGTGCCGTGGGACATGGACAGCGCCAAGGAGATCCGCCTGTTCGCCGAGGACGACGCGGGCAACCGGGCGGAGGCCGCCTTCATCTTCGGCCGCCAGTTCCGCCGCAGGGCACCCCGCAAGGACGTCATCCGCCTGCCCGACAGCTTCCTCGAGCGGGTGGTGCCTTCCATCGAGGGGCAGACTCCCCGACTCGACACCAGCGGCAGCCTGATCGAGCGCTACCTGCGGATCAACCAGCAGCTTCGCGTCGCCAACCGCCGGACCGTCGCCGAGCTGGCGGAGAAGAGTGCCGGGGAGGCCCTGTGGGACGGCCCCTTCCTGCAACTCCCGAATTCGGCCCGCCGGGCCGGCTTCGCCGAGCGGCGGACCTACCTCTACCGGGGCCGGGTGGTCGACCACCAGACGCACCTCGGTCTGGACCTGGCTTCCGTGGCCCACGCCGACGTGCCCGCGCCCAACCGGGGCCGGGTCCTCTTCGCCGGCTATCTGGGGATTTACGGCAACGTGGTGATCCTCGACCACGGCCTGGGCCTGCTCAGCCTCAGCGCGCACCTCAGCCGGGTGGCGGTGTCGGTCGGCGACCTGGTGGACAAGGGGCAGACCGTCGGGGCCAGCGGGGCGACGGGACTGGCCGGTGGCGATCACCTGCACCTGGGACTCTTCGCCGGCGGGATCGCGGTCAGTCCCATGGAATGGCTCGATCCCCGCTGGATTCGCAACCGCATCGAGCCTGTTCTCGCCCACGGGGAGGCCCGGGAAACCGCCACGGGCAAGTAATCCGGGCTCTTTCGATGTGAATGGATGGCCGGTGCGGGCCTTGCTCGGCGGCCTTTTCACGGTACAGCCAGGGGGTCGATCCACCCGGGAGACCCGCCATGGACCGCTCCGCCCAGACCGTCGCCGAACTCATGGAGGCCCTGGCCCGCCAGACCGGCGCCTCCAGGCGTTTCGTGGAAAGCATACGCCTTGTTTTCGCCCAGCGGGGCGTCCTGCCCCATGACCCCGCCGAACCGTACTTCGACGCCATCGTCGACACCTTCCGGCGGGAAGAGGCGCTCGAGGCCCAGCGGGTGCGGAGTGCCGCGGCTCTCGAGAAGATGCAGCGGGCCCTGGTCACCTGGGAGCGCTGTCAGCGGGAGTTGGTCGCTCGGCTGCTGGCGATCGGCGAGGGCCTCGACGCCCGGGCCCGGCGCCTCGGCCGGGGCCGCTGATCTGCCGGCCGCGCACCCTTCCTATTGTCTTTTCAGCGATCGGGGCTTCAGGTTCCGGTTCCGCGGGCCGATAGGGAAGTAGGCGGTCGGTCCCCGTGGTGGGGAGCCGGCGCACCCCGTTGTCACAGTCCGACCCAGGAGGGAGGCGATGGCCATGAACATTCTTCTCGTCGACGATTCCGCCGTCATGCGGAAAGTTCTCACCCGAGCCCTGCGGCAAGCCGGTCTCGATATCGGCGACATCCTCGAAGCCGGGGATGGTCTCGAAGCCCTCAACGTGCTCGAGGGAGGGGCCAGCGTCGACGTGGTGCTCTCCGACTGGAACATGCCCAACATGAACGGTGTCGACTTCGTCGCCCAGGCGCGATCCAAGGGCTACGAGATGCCGATCATCATGGTCACCACCGAGTCCGGCGATGATCGCATCAGCCAGGCCACCGAGGCTGGAGCCAACGGCTTCGTCCACAAGCCGTTCACCCCCGATCGGCTGGCCGAGACGCTGGGTCGATTCGTTTGCGTTTGATTCGATTGGGCGAGGCTGCCCGGGGCGGGTGAAAAACATGACGCGTGCATGCTTGGAGATGGACGTGGCCTCCATCGTCGAGGAGTCGTTCCGCGAAGTGGTGGAGACCATGTTCGCTCTGCCCGTGGAGTCCATGGAACCTGCCGGAGTCGAGGATCCGGCCGTGGTCGGCATGATCGGCCTGGCCGGATCAGAGTTTCACGGGCTGCTTCAGGTTCACTGCACCCGGGCGGCGGCACGTCGGCTGGCCGCCGCGCTGCTCGGCGGAGAGGAGATGCTGGACGACCCGGCGATGATCTCCGACAGTCTCGGCGAGCTGGCCAACATGCTCGGCGGCAGCGTCAAGCAGCGCGTCGACTCTACGGGAAACAAGGTCGAAATCTCCCTGCCCTCGGTCCTCGAGGGGCAGTTCGAAACCCACGATGCCAGGGGCTCCGAGCGGAGCGAGAAGGCTTTCCGGGTCGACGGCGAACCAGTTCTCGTCTGCTTCGTCCGCGAGATCCAGGCGGCTGACTGACACCTGACAATCGTCGTCCTGCGAAGTTCAGCCGATCACGGCAGGTTCGGGGACCTGCGAGAGCAGGGACTCCAGCTTTTCCCGGGTCGCCGGCAGCACGAGGAAGCTGTCGGCGTGCCCGTTGCGTGCGGCGACCACCAGGTCCCGGGTCGGGCGGTCGGAGCACGCGACCACCAACGCCGGTCGCGAGGGAGGCGCCGCCAGGGACTTGAGCCGTACCAGGAGGTCCGTGGGGGAGCGGCTGACGACGAAGAGAATCTCACCCGCGCAGCAGCGGGGGCGAGCCTGCCCGACGGTGGCGCCGCACTCCTCGAGCATGCCACGCAGACCGAAGGCACCCGGGTCCGCCGGGTGAGCGGCGAGCAGAACCCGTCGCCCGGCGAGAGCTTCCCGCGCGGCGCCGCCCGCGCCGGACTCCGCGTCCGGAACGGCCCCACTCGCGGTACCGGGGGCCGCCCCCGGCGCCTGGTCTGAGTCGCCCCCCCCCGAGGCGGGTGCTGCCTGGCCGGGGGCGGGGGACTCGCCGGAGGATCGGTCGCCTTGCGCGGCGGGGCCCGCTTGCTGGGGGGCGCTGGGGTCGGCGGTCGCTCTCGCGTCGGCGGGCGGGCCGCTTGCGGTTTCCTGGGGCTGCCGGGGGGCTTGCGTCCCGGTCGCGGCGCCGACGCCGCCTGGATCGGCGGGCGCCTCGCTGTCCGCCGCGCCCGGCCCCGCCTGGGGATCTTTCGGCGCGTCCGCGGTGTTGTCGTCGTCTGCGCCGCCGGAAACCGCGCCTTTGCTGGCCTGGGCGATCTGCTCGGCGCTGATCATGCCCTGGGTGCGGTCGCTGGAAGCCAGCAACAAGGCTCCCTTGGGCTCGTCGGCGATGATGATGCGGCCTGCGATCACGTCCCAGGGGTGCGAGGCGTCCACGCGTGCGAGGATGCCCGGCCAGGGGGGCGGCGTGATCACTTCGAAGTCCGCGCCCCGGCGATATTCGGGGGCTTTGGGCATCTTTTCCCGCAGCACGTTGACCGCCGCGCCGCAGAGGATGTTGGCCACCTCGCCCACGGAATCGTGGAGGATCTCGGGGACTTCCCCGGTTTCGAGGACCTCCTTGACCTGCTCGGCGCCCATCAGGCTGAAGGAGGCGCCCGTGTGGACGGCTCCGACCAGGTCGAGGAGGAGAAGAGAAGGGAGCGGGCCTGACTGGTGGTCTTCCACGGGGAACACGTAGACCTGGGACCCGCCGAAAATCGACGCCAGTTCATCCCCTTCCAGATCGAGGGGCTGGATTTCCACCGAATGGCCGACGAGGGCCTCGACGTTTTCCGCGAGGACTTTGAGGAGTGTTTCCGGCTCCTCCCTCATCAACCTGGCCAGTACGGCTGCAGGACACTCGGCCACACTGCGTCTCCCGTGGGACACACGCTCCCGAAGCACTCTTCGGCAAGAAGCCGCACCACTTGAGGCTCGTGGTCTCAAGCGGGCAGAGTCTTCCCCCCGGGGCGGAAAAACCTGCCGGGTCCATCCTCACAAGACCCGGTTGCGGGGTTCCCGGGGCCGGCATCGATCTTGCGAGAGGGCAGGGTGGTCCAGAAGAGGATCGAGGGAGTCAGAGTGGACTTTCCCGTCCAGATGCCCGGTTCCCCTGCGACGAGCGCCGATCCGGCGCGCGGGAAGAGGCCGCCTCGGGATGAGGGCGGTCCGGCGACCTTCGCCGGTCTGCTCGAAACCCTCGAGCGGCGCCCCTTCCCCGCGCCCCGGCCGCCCGGCGATGCCGCTCGGGGGCGGGAGGAAGGGCCGGAGCGAGCTGACGAAGCCGCTTTCCCACCGCCTGTTTCTACCGCGGCCGCGAGCGCATCCGATCGCCAGCCCGCCCGCAAGGAGGCGAGGGATGCCGACAGGCAGGCCGAGGCTGCCGGGGCGGAGGTCCCCCGGGACCAGCAAACGCTCTCCGGGGTGATCGCCGATGGCCCCGTGTCGGCACATGCCGGGACGTCCCCGCCGGCCGGGGAAGTGACCCGGTCACCGTCCCGTGCCGGAGCGCTGCATGCCCTCGAACGGTGGTTTCCGACGGGTCCGCAGTCCCCGGCTTCGGAGACGGTCGCCGACCTGACCGCCAAGGTCACGCTGCGGCAACCCGGTGGCGGTCCACCGGCCGAGGGCTCCCGGGGGGCCGGCCGCGACGGCGACAACCTGCTCGCCCCCGCCCAGCCGGCGGCTGTCGAGTCCCAGGCTCAACAGGTGCGCAAACTCGACGGCCAGGCGGTCCGGCGAAGTGTCGAAGAAGCCCTCGAACGAGCCCGCCGGGGACGGCGTCCCGTGGTCCGCGCGGCGGCTCTGCCGCCGGAAGCGGCCCCGACCGCGCCGTCGAGGTCCACGCCTGCCGCGCCCTCTTCCCCGGAGTCCCCGGCTTCCTCTCCCGCCGATTCACCGGGTGCGTCCGAAGCGGCGCCCCGTGGGGAGGCGGGCCCGGCACCACGCGCCTCGGCCACGCCTGTGTCCCGGCCGGAGCACGCTCCCACCGCCGGGGGCCGCTCGCCGAAGGACCCGGGACCCGAGGGGGCCACGAGCCGGGGCGCGGGGTCGATGGCGCTCTCCGCCAGCGGGAGCGGGGGGGCGACACCCCCGGCCGCGGGGTCGGCTGTCACCGCCGGTAGAGCGACCCTGGTCGAGCAGATCGCCGCCAGGATCGCGCGCCTGACTCCGGGACAGAGCGTCACGGTGACCCTCGATCCGGCGGAGCTCGGCAAGGTGGCCATCCGCTTCGTGCGGCGAGGCAAGCAGTGGAAGGTGCAGTTGATCGCCGAACGCAGCGAGACCGCGGTTCTGCTGACGCGGGATCTTCAGCGTCTCGAGCCCCTGGTCGAGCGCAACCTTCCCGGCACACGGGTCGAGGTCGCCACGGGAGGAGACCCCCAGGGTGAGTTCCAGGACGGACCCGGCAACTCGGCTCGGGGGACCGAGGGCCGGGGCCTGCTCCCCGCCGACGAGGATGCTCCCGCCTCCCAGGGTCCGGGTGTGGTCACCGCACCCCGGCGCGTCGATCCCGACGCGTACCTCGACATTCTCGGCTGAAGCCGGTTCGCTCCGAACGGGATGATGCTTCCGCCCGACCCGGAAATTTTTGCCGCCCATCGGCCCCGTACCTCCCCCAAAACCCCGCCGGACGGGCGGCGGCGCTGGCACGGCGCTTGCTCTTTCCAGGATTCGCCGCACCACCGGCAAGGAGCAGACCCATGCAAGCAACGACTGGTGTCATCGATGCCTCGACTTACCGGCTGCAGAACGAGCCCAGCCTCTTCGCCACGGAAAAGCCGGAGCTGGGGCGTGACGAGTTCATGCAGCTTCTCGTGGCCCAACTCGAAAACCAGGATCCGATGAATCCGCAGGACGACTCGGAGTTCGTCGCGCAGCTCGCGACCTTCTCTTCGCTCGAGCAGCTGGTAGACATGAACAAGCGCATGGACAGCATGCTCGACAGCCAGGCGCAACTGGTCAACAGCCAGTCCCTGAACCTGATCGGGAGAGAAGTTCTGGCGGATACCGGGGGACAGGTTCAGCTCCGCAGTGACGGCGTCGCCGAAACGGTGGTCGTCGACCTGGCCGAGACCGTCACGTCGGCGCGTGTGGAAATCTACGACAGCCACGGAGGGCTGCTGCGTACGCTCGCCGTGGACGATCCGGGCCCCGGCAGGCACCAGGTGCAATGGGACGGACTGGACGAAAACGGCAACGCGATGACGGCTGGTATGTACGAATTCAGGGTCGTGACCCAGGACGGTGAAGGCCTCGAGCAGCAACAGCAGGGGTTCGTCCTCGTACCCGTCGAAGGCTTGCACGTCGGGGCCAACGGGCTGGCCTTCGTCAGCGGCAATCGCGTGATGACCTTCGACGAGGTCCTCGAGATCCGGGTCGGAGAGACGGAAGCCGAACCCGTCGAAGAGTCACCCTGAAGCAGGCGGACAGGGAATCACAGCGCGGAAATCAGCAATACCACCAGAGGAGAGGAGCATGGCACAGAGCGCTTTTTACACGGGACTTTCCGGCCTGCGGGCCCATTCGGCGGCGATCAACGTGATCGGTAACAACCTGGCCAACGTCAACACCGTGGGCTACAAGTCCGGGCGGGCGAGTTTTGCCGACTACTTCAATGTTTCCAGTGCCCGCCTCGGTGGTAACGGCAGCACGAACCAGGTCGGTCTCGGTGTGGGCATGATCGGGGTGCAGCAACTCTTCAACCAGGGCGCTCTCCAGCCCACCGAAGTGGAAACCGACCTGGCGCTGCAAGGCAACGGATTCTTCTACCTCAAGACGCCCGACGGGATGTCGACTTTTTCCCGGGCGGGGAACTTCTCGTTCAACGCCAACGGCGACCTGGTCGATCCCAACGGCAACCGGGTGCAGGGTTATATCGAGAAGGACTCCCAGGGCCGGATCATTCCCACCGGCGCGATCGGCGATATCAACATTCCCGTCGGGATGACCGCGCCGCCCGCCGTGACCAGCTATTTCGAGCCCCGCTTCAACCTCAATTCCGAAGCCCAGGTGGACGATCCCAATACGGCGGTGGACGAGTCGGAGCCTTTCCAGTTCAGCGTCGGCACCAGCGTCTACGACTCGCGGGGTGTCGAACACAACCTGACGATCCAGTTCGTGCCCCAGGACAGCGACGGCGACGGTCGCCTCGACCAGTGGTCCTGGGAGGCCCGCGTGCCGCGGGAGGACCTGGACATCACCATCAACCCGGGTGATCCCGACTACTACGTGGTGGACTCGGGCACGATGACCTTCGATGGTGACGGCAAGATGGTCACCCCCGCGGGCAACATCAGCCTGAGCATTCCCGCCTGGGCCAGCGGCGCCTCGGCCCAGACGGTCGAGTGGCGCCTCTACGATTCCCAGGGTTCTGCCCTGGCCCACAGCTACGCCGAAAACTCCGCCGTCGAGTCGATCGCCCAGGACGGCTATGGCCTCGGTCGGCTGCATTCTCTTTCGATCGGCCCCGACGGGTTGGTCTCCGGTGTGTTCACCAACGGTCAGACCCTCGAACTGGCGCAGATCGCCATCGCCAGTTTCAACAATCCCGACGGTCTCTTCCGCCGTGGCGACAACACTTACCTGACCTCCGTGGGTTCCGGTCAGCCGGCCATCGGCACGGCCCAGACGGGCGGGAGGGGCGCCGTCGTCGCCCGGGCCCTGGAGCTGTCCAACGTGGACATCACCGAGCAGTTCACCAGCCTGATCGTCGCCGAAAGGGGCTACCAGTCCAACAGCCGGGTGATCACCACCGCCGACGAGATCCTCCAGGAAACCCTCTCCATCAAGCGGTAATTCCAGCCTTCTTCTCCTGCTGCGCGTGAGGCGGGCACGGCCCTCGGCCGCTGCCCCGCCTCGCGCAAGGTGGGCCGTCAACTTCCCGTCGATCCGGCTCCTCCGGCTGCCGGGGCTTCGGCACCCACCTCCCGGGCCACCCGTCATCCAGCTCTCAAGTATCAGTCAGGAAAAGACATTCGGCATTTCGCCCGGACAGGCACGCGCCTTGCTCAAGGGCTGACCGGCGCCCCCCTTGCGGGCTGCCGGGAGAGCTTCGGATGGCCAAGGCCGAAAAGCAGACTTCCTTCGCGGCGTTGTTCGACCGGGAGGAGTTCCACGCCCTGCCCCTGAACATCGCCGCGCGCCTGGCCGAGGGCCGGGTCACCCTGGCTTCACTGCGCATGGTGGAGTCCGGTTCTCTGATTCCCCTCGAAACCCAGGTCGGCGAGCCCTCCCACCTGATCGCCGACGGCGCTGTCATCGGCCGCGGCGAGATCGTCGAGATCAAGGGCCAGCTTGCTTTCCGCGTGACGCGGTTGGGGCACAAGTCATGACTCCCGAACTGGCACCCTCCCTCGACCAGGGGCTCCAGGTGGTCGCCGCGCTGGCGGTGGTGCTGGGGCTGGTCATCGCCCTGGGCTACCTGGCCCGCCGGGGCGGGCTGAGGAGCGGGCGCGGTGTCCTGCGGGTCGAAGAGCGCCTGACCCTGGGCCGCGGTGTCCAGCTCGCCGTGGTCGTCGCCCAGGGGCGCCGCCTGCTGGTGGGAGTCAGCGAACGACAGGTCAGCCTGGTCAGCGATCTGGGCGAGGAGGAAGAAAAACCCGGCGGGGTGGAGAGCGAGGGATCCGACCTCCCTGACCGCCCGCGGGAGGGCGTGGCGAGTTTCGCCCACGAACTGACCCGCCGGCTGCGCCATGGGGAGATGTCCCGGTGAAGTGTGGTCCGCGCTTCGAGCCGCTCCTGCGCGTCGTCCTGGCGACGGCGCTGCTGTGGCTGCTGTTGGGACCCGGCACCGCGATGGCCGCACCCGGGGGATCGACCCTGGAGTTGAAAGTGACCGATCCGGCGACGGACGGCTTCGGCTCGAGCGCGGTGCGCATCATCGTGATGCTCACCCTGATCGCCGTGGCCCCCATGTTGCTGCTGCTGATGACCTCCTTCGTCAGGTTGATCATCACCTTTCACTTTCTCCGCCAGGCCCTCGGCACGCCCCAGATGCCGCCCAACCAGGTGTTGATCGCTCTCTCGCTCTTTCTCACGCTCTTCGTGATGAGCCCGGTGGTCGACGAGATTCACCAGCAGGCGTGGCAGCCCTACACAGAGGGCGAGATCGACACGCTCGAGGCGGTGCAGACCGCCGCCGGGCCGGTCAAGGAGTTCATGCTGCACAACACGCGGCAGAAGGACCTCAAGCTCTTCCTGCAGATGGGACGCTTCGAGCGACCGGAAAAGCCCGAGGATCTGCCGATGCGCGTCGTCGTTCCCGCCTTCGCCATATCGGAGATGCGCACCGGATTCGAGATCGGATTCTTGCTGTTTCTGCCCTTTCTCGTGGTCGACCTGGTGGTCGCGTCGGTGCTTTTGTCGATGGGCATGATGATGTTGCCTCCGGCGATGGTGTCGCTGCCCTTCAAGATCATGCTTTTCGTACTGGTCGATGGGTGGACCCTCGTCGTCGGTTCGCTGGTAGCGGGATTCCGCTAGGCGATCGGAGAGTCAGCGATGGATGAAATGACGGTCGTAGCTGTGGGAAGAGAAGCGATCAAGGTCGCCCTGATGGTAGGGCTGCCGGTCCTGCTCGCGGGGATGGTGGTGGGTGTGATGGTCAGCATCTTCCAGGTCGCCACCGGAATCCAGGACATGACCATCACCTTTATTCCGAAGATTCTCATCGTCTTTGCCGTGCTGGCCTTCGGTATGCATTGGATGATCAGCGTGCTCACCGGCTTTATCGAGCGGATCTTCACCTTGGTCTCGGGAGTGGGGCTCTAGCGTGGACACCCTGGCCATCCAGCTCCCCTGGGAGACCGCCATCGCCGGTGCGGCCCTGTCCATCAGGGCCCTGGCCTTCGTCTCCATCGCTCCCCTGGTGGGAGGCAGCGGCGTTCCCGTGCGGCTGCGGGTGGCCTTCGCCGTGATGCTCGTGCTGCTCCTGGCACCCGTGGTGCCGGCCCCCGATCCCGACGTGGGCCTGCTACGGCTGGTGCTGACGGAGTCGCTGGTGGGTTTCCTGCTGGGATTCGCCGGCAGGATGGTGATCGATGCCGCGCTCTACGCCGGCGGCGTGGCGAGCTACTCCTCGGGGCTGGCCATCGCCAACCAGCTCGATCCGATCACTCAGCTCAACCTGCCCATGCTCGGCGTGCTTTACCGACTGCTCGGCATTCTGACCTTCCTGGCCATCGGCGGTCACCGCCAGTTCGTCGCCGTGCTGGCCCGTTCCTACACCCTTCTGCCCGTCGGAACCGCCAGCCTGGAGGGTCCCTGGGTCGCCAGCGCCATTTCGCTGACCGGGAGGATGATCGTGCTGGGGGTGCGCCTGGCCGCCCCGGTGATCGTCTCCGGTCTACTGGTCGACACGGCCCTGATGCTCGTCGCCCGGGCCGTGCCGCAGATGCACATCCTCGTCGTTGGAGCGCCGATTCGGCTGGGTTTCGGTCTGCTCGCCGTGGGCCTGTCGTTGCAGATTCTCCTGCCTCTCATCGTCGAGTCGATCGATGGCTCGATGACTGACGCCGGCGCGCTGCTGCGCGCCCTGGGCGGGTAAGGGGAGGGGATATGGCGGGCCAGGAGAGCAAGAGCCAGAAGACCGAAAAACCGACCGGTCGCAAGCTGCGCAAGGCGCTCGAGAAGGGCAACGTGGCCCGCAGCGAGGACGTGGGCCAGACCGTGAGCCTGGCGGTCTTCCTGCTCTGGGCCAGTTTCGGCGGCGGTATCTTCCTCACCGGCCTGCTGGCCAACACCCGCTCGGCGCTGATCGAGGTGGGTCGGGCCCACGGGCCCGCGGTACTGCTCGACCGGTGCCTGAACAGCATGGTCGTGGCTCTCTCCCTGCTCGCGCCGCTGCTCGGCGCCCTGGTGGTTTTCGCGATCCTGGGCCAGATCGCCCAGTCCGGATTCCACCCGAAGAAGAATCCCATCGAGTTCGACCTGAAGAAGATCAACCTGGTCGAGGGGATGAAGAAACTGGTCGACGTCAAGAAGCTCTTCGCGGCGGGTAAGGCTCTGGTCAAGCTGTTGCTCTACGGCCTGCTTGCCGCGATGGTCGTCATACCGGAGTGGACGAAGATCTCCGCCCTGGCCTTTTCCGCGCCTTCGGGGATCTTCGACCAGGCGGCGACCATCGTCGGTCGAATCCTGACGCGCGCGTTCCTGCTGGGCGCCGCGATCTCTGTCATCGACTACGCCTTCACCCGCTATCGCTGGTACCAGGATCTCTACATGACCAAGCAGGAGGTCAAGGACGAGCACAAGGAGAACGAGGGAGATCCGCAGATTCGTGGCCGCATTCGCGGTATGCAGCGTGAGGCTTCCCGCAAGCGGATGATGTCGGCGGTGAAGACGGCCGACGTGGTGGTTACCAATCCGACCCACGTGGCGGTAGCCCTGAAGTACGACAAGGGCGATTTCGCGGCGCCGGTGGTGGTGGCCAAGGGTATCAATGAGCTCGCCCGGCGGATCAAGGAAGAAGCGCGGCGCCACGGCGTGCCGATCGTCGAGGATCCGCCCCTGGCCCGGGCTCTCGAACGGCTCTGTCCGCTGGGCGCCGCCATTCCCGAGGAGCTCTACCGGGCCGTGGCGGAGGTCTTCGCCTACGTTCTCGGCCGCCATTCCGGCGTGTATCGGCCCCATACCGAGAAAGAACTCGAAACATCGGACAAGGGAGATAGGCGGTGACCGGCGCGACGAGTCAAACCATGGGCGGCTCTTCCCAAGCCCATCTCGTGCTGCCGCTGGCGGTGTTGGCGACTCTCGCCCTGATCGTGGTGCCGCTTCCCACGCCCCTGCTCGACTTGCTGGTCACCGTCAATTTCGCCGGCGCGATAGTGGTGCTGCTCACCGCGATGTACGTGCCCGGTCCGACGCAGTTCTCGGCCTTCCCCTCGATCTTGCTTCTCCTGACCCTCTACCGCCTGGCGCTGAACATCGCCTCGACGCGGCTGATCCTGCTGCGGGGTGATGTGGGCACCAGTGCGGCGGGCGCCGTGATCCAGGCATTCGGGCAGTTCGTGGTGGGCGGCTCTTTCGTCGTCGGCCTGGTGGTCTTCCTGGTGCTGCTGGTCGTACAGTTCGTGGTCATCGCCCACGGTTCGACCCGCATCTCGGAAGTCATCGCCCGCTTCACCCTCGATGCCATGCCGGGCAAGCAGATGGCCATCGACGCCGACCTGAGCGCCGGCCTGATCACCGAGAAGGAGGCCGTCAGTCGGCGTGAGGCGATTCAGAAGGAATCCGAGTTCTTCGGAGCCATGGATGGTGCGGTGCGCTTCACCCAGCGTGACGCCATCGCCTCGCTGATCATCACCCTGATCAACGTCGGTGCGGGACTGCTGATCGGCGTGCTGCAGAAAGGTCTGCCCCTCGGCGAGGCGGTGAAAACCTACTCGGTGCTGACCATCGGCGACGGGCTGGTCTCGGCGATTCCCGCGCTGCTGGTGGCGGTGGCCGGTGGCGTGATCACCACCCGCGCCGCCCAGGAGCAGTCGCTGGGCGAGGCCGTGATCTCCCAGATCCTGATGTCGACCCGGCCGCTGCGCATCGCCGGCGGGACCCTCCTCGCCCTGGCCCTGATTCCCGGCATGCCCAAGATGGCTTTCATCGTGCTGGGCTTCGTGGCCTTTGCCGCCGCCCGGGTCGGTGACCGCAGGCGCCAGGCGGAGGAGATCGCCGAGGAAGCGGCGGCGGCCGAACCCGCCCCCGAGACGGAGGAAGAGGTCGAGCCCTTGTTGACCATCGACCCGCTCTGTGTCGAGGTGGGTTACGACCTGATTGCCGCCGTCGGTGCGGACCGTTCCGGTGGCATTCTGGACAAGATCAAGGGACTGCGTCGGCAGGTCGCCACGGAAATGGGTTTCGTCTTGCCCGCGGTGCGTGTGCGGGACAACTTGCAGCTTCCCCCCGACCGCTACCAGATCCTGCTGCGGGGGGTGAAGATCGCCGAGGGCCGGATTCCCCGGGGCAAGCTCCTGGCTCTCGATGCCGGCGCCACCCGGCAGATCGAGGGCGAGAAGACCACCGACCCCGCCTTCGGCCTGCCGGCGGTGTGGATCTCGCCCGAGAAGGCGGACGAGGCGCGGGGTGCCGGGTACACCGTGGTGGATCCGCCGTCGGTACTTTCAACCCACCTGATGGAAGTCATCCAGCGCCACGCACCGGACCTTTTGGGTCGGGAGGATGTGGCGCACCTGGTGGAGACCCTGCAGAAGACCCATCCCAAGGCGGTGGCGGAGCTGATCCCCGAGCGGATGACCATCGGCGAACTGCAGCGCGTGCTCCAGGGCTTGCTGCGTGAACGGGTGTCGATCCGCGATCTGCCGCTGATCATCGAGACCCTGGCCGACCACGCGCCTTCCGTGCGCGATACCCAGGCCCTGGTCGAACACGCCCGGCGCGCCCTGGGGCGGACTCTCGCCGACAGCCTGAAAACACCCCAGGGCGTACTCCAGGCCGTGGCCCTGGCCCCGGAGTTGGAGGCCGAGCTGACCGAGGCGTTGGCCGGTGAGGACGGAACGACGCTCTCGCCGTCCCGCGCCCGCGAGCTGGTGCAGCGGGTGACCACGGCCGTGGCGGGAACCGGCGGCCAGGCCGCAGTCGTCACCTCCCCGACCCTGCGCCCCTACCTGGCGACGCTGTTGCGACCCCACATGCCCCACACCCCCGTTCTTTCGACCCTCGAGATTCCCGCCGACGTGACCCTGCGCGCGGCGGCAACGGTGGCCTGAGATGCTGGTGAAGAGATTTCGTGCCCGTTCTTGCGCCCTGGCCCTGGACCAGGTCAAGCAGGCCCTGGGAGAGGACGCTGCGATACTCGAGACCCGGCGCACCGCCGACGGCGTCGAAGTCCTGGCCGCCGCCGAGCGCCCCGGGGCGAGTCGGGTGTCCCCCGGCGCCGCCGCACCTTCGGTTCCGGCCGCTGTCGGCGGGCGTGTCGGATGGCTCGCGGAGTCCCTCGAAAACGAAGGCTACTCGGATTTCCTGGCCGAACGTATTGCTGCCGCGGCCCAGGCCAACCTGGACGAGCAGGTGCTCGAGGACCGTCGCCGGGTGCTGGGCTACGCCCGGGATCTGCTCGCCCTCTGGCTGAGTACGCCACGGGAGGAGACTCCGTCCGGTACCAGCCTGCGGGTTTTCGTCGGTCCCCCGGGCGTGGGCAAGACCAGCACCTGCGCGAAGCTGGCGGCGCGGCACCTGGCGGCTCGACGGAACGTGGTGCTGGTATCCGCCGACGATCGGCGCCTTGGGGGCGCCGAGCAGCTCGAGGGCTACGCCCGCGTCTTCGGTGTGCCGTTTCACCTCGCTCGCAGCGCCGACGATCTCGAAGCCATCAGGCGCCGGGCCGGCTCCGAGGGCGCGGTGATCGTCGACACGCCGGGCGTCAGCCGGGGTGACGGCGAGTTGCTGGATCACCTGGTGGGCCTCTTCAAAAGTGTCGCCAGGGAGGAAATCGAACTCCTGCTGGCGGCGGATCACGACCTGGCCAGCATGGCCGACACCTTGCAGCGCTTTCGCCCCCTGGCCCCGGGGACCGTGGGCGCCACCCGAACCGACGAAGCCGTCCGGCGCGGTCCGCTGGTCAGTGCCCTCGCACGGGCCCGCATGCCCCTCGCCCACCTGGGCTGCGGGCCGCGTATTCCCGACGACCTCGAACACGCCGACGTGAAGCGACTGGCAGCCTGGGCGTTGCCGATGCCCGAGGAGAGACAACGAGCATGACCCAAGAAAAGCAACCTCAGAATCCTGCTCAACAGGCCGGGAAGGACGCACGCCGAAGACTCACCGACCGCGCGGCTCGCACCCTGACGCTGGCGATCACCTCGGGAAAAGGTGGCGTGGGGAAGACTTCCGTAGTGGCGAATCTGGCCTTTGCGCTGGCTCGCAAGGGGCTGCGGGTCACTCTGCTCGACGCCGATCTCGGCCTGGCCAACCTGGACGTTCTGCTGGGCATGGTACCGAAGAAGACCATCGAGCACTTTTTCGCCGAGGGGCTGCCTCTCACCGAGATCGTCCAGCAGGGACCCCTGGGTGTGCGGATCATTCCCGCCGGATCGGGTCTGCCGGAGTTGACGGCCTTGTCGCCGGGTGATCTCTACCGCTTCGTCGACCAGCTTCGAGGTCTGCGCGAGGACTGCGACGTGTTGTTGATCGACACGGCGGCGGGAATCAGCGACCAGGTGACGCGGATGTTGCTGCTGGCCGATCGAGTGCTGTTGGTCACATGGCCCGAGCCCACGGCCCTGGTCGACGCCTATGCCTCGCTCAAGGTCGCACTGCGACATCGCCTGACCCGGGAAGTCGGCCTGGTGGTCAACGGCGCGCGCAGCGAGGAAGAAGCCCGGCGGGTACATCATCGTCTTGCCACGGCGGCGCAAAAGTTTCTCGGCCGGGTCGTGGATTTCGATGGATGGATCGCCCTGGACGAGGCCGTGGCCGAGGCGGCGCGGCGGCAGCGCGCGGTGGTGCTTTCGAATCCTTTCGCTCCGGCCAGCCGCTGTTTCGAGCGCCTGGCCGCGACGATCACGACACGAGTGGAAGGACGCATGAGAGGAGCCGTCGACGATGGCTGGAGGAGCGATGAAAGGCCTGCGCAGCTCATGCACTGAGGAAGGAAAGGCAGTGAACCACGAATCCCCCCTTGTCGATCCCAACGCCGAGTGGACCCCCCAGGCCCGCGTGGCGGGATCTCCCGAGCGGGAGAAGCTGCTGCTGGCCCATGCCCCACTGGTCAAGTACCTGGCTCACCGCATCGGGTCGCGATTGGCCGGTCCGGTGGATTTCGACGACCTGGTGGGAGATGGGCTGCTGGGGTTGATGGAAGCGGTCGACCGTTTCGACCCCGCGCACAACGTACGGTTCAAGACTTATGCGGAATCCCGCATTCGAGGAGCGATTCTCGATGGAGTGCGCGGACGAGACTGGGCTCCGAGGTCACTGCGGCGGGCGGCCCGCAAGCTCGAGCAGGCGATCACCGCGGTGGAGCGGCGGCAGCGAAGACCGGCCACCGACGAGGAGATCGCCGCGGAGCTGCAAATCAGCATCGAGGAGCTGCAAGACCTCTACATGCAGGCCCGTGGCGTGCGTCTCAGTGCCCTGCCCGGGGCCGAAGAGGAGGGCCGCGATCCTGCCGATCCGGGGCTCGACCCCCTCGGCTGCGTGGAAGAAAAGGAGAAAAAGGCCCTGCTCGTCGAGGAGGTGGAGAACCTGCCCGAGAGGGAGCGGCTGGTACTCAGCCTCTACTACGAAAAGGGACTGACCCTCAAGGAAATCGGCGAGGTGCTCTCGGTGACCGAGTCACGGGTGTGTCAGATCCACACCCGGGCGGTCTCCCGGCTTCGTGCCCGCGTCGGTGATCGGCTGACCCTGCCGGAGTGTGCCCCATGAACGCGAGTCTTCGAACAAGAATCCTGCGTGCGTCCCGGCGCAGTCGCAAGCTCCTGGCGCTGGCCCGCTGTGTGCGCCGCAGGGAAGAGGAAGCGAAGAAAGTTCCGAGCCCGCCCCGTTGCCTGTCGGAGAAGCTGCGGCAGTCTGCGTTGGAGTGTGAAACATGAGTCGTCTGCTCAGCCAGGATGAGGTGGATGCCCTCCTGTCCTCTTTCGACTCGGATGTCGAGCAACCGGCGCTGGAGGGAGAGACCCTCTACGACTTGCGGGCCCCGCTGGTGCTGGCCGGCGACCGGCTGGCCCTCGTGCAGGCGGCGTGTGAGAAGCTGGCCCATTGCCTGGCGGACGTCCTGAGCCTCTTGCTGATCGCGGACAAACCGGTCAAGGGAAGATTCACCGGTATTTCTCAGCAGCCGGCGACGACGGTGCTCGGAACCCTCGCTCCCGGTGAGCCGCTGGGGGTCTTGCTCGACACCCACGAGGAGCCGGTGGGCGGGATCACCCTCCAGCCGGAGTTGGCGCTTTCGATCCTCGATCGCGTGCAGGGTGGTGATGGAGCGGTGCCCCAGGGGGCCCGTTCGCTGTCCAACGTGGAAAAGCGGTTGCTCGAAGAGTCCATGCGCCGGATGGCGCGGCACCTCGATACCCAGACCGCCCTGTCGCCGATACATGGCGGCGGCCTGGACCGCGACCCGATCTTCGGTCGTTTGGCCACCCGCGGTGGCACCTTGGCGGCCGCGGAATTCCTGATGAGCACGCCCCACGGTGACGCGGCCTGTCGGCTGCTGCTGACCCCGGTGCTGATTCACCGCCTGGTGGCGGACCGCCGGCGGGGGGACCCCGGTCCTCCGCCCGAGGAACTGCAAGCCGCGCTGGTCCGGGTGCCGGTTCGCGTCGAGCCGGTGATCCACGGGGCCCGGGCGACGCTGGCGGATCTCCAGCGACTCGGTCCGGGCCAGGTGCTGCAACTGGATGTCCTCGAGCACGAGGGCCTGGCCCTGCGCTTCAACGGCGAACTGCTGGCTGAGGGAACCCTCAAGCGGCAGGGACGGGAGCGGATCTTCGAAGTGAGTGCATTGACGGGCGCGCCGGCGGCGCCGCCCCGGGAGAAGGCGAGCTGATGAACGACGAAACCAAGCATGACGCCACCAGCGAGGAAGGCTCGACCCGCGTGGTCGACCCGAACCCCGGATCCGAGACGGCCTCCCTGGAGGGCGAAGCCTACCGCCTGGGTGAGATCGCCAAGATCAGCATGCTCGACCGGCTGGAACTGCCCATCGAGGTCCGACTCGGGCGCCTGAACTGGGAACTGGAGAAGGTCCTGCAGGTGCGGGTCGGCGACGCCGTTCCGATCGGACCCGACGGAGACGACGTGGTCACGCTCTACGTGCAGGACCGTCCTTACGCGGTGGGTGACCTGGTGGTGGTCGACGGCAGGTTCGCCTTCCGCGTCAGGGAGCTGGTTTCCGACTCGATGTTGGAGGTGGTCTGACCATGCGTGATTTCCTGCTGCTGCAGTTGATTTTCAACGTCCTGATCCTGGTTTCGCTGATGGTTCTCGCACGGGGTGCGGCGCCCGCGCGCCGTCGTCGTCGCCCGGCGTCCGATGCGGCGGACCGTCCGCCGGCGGCCGCGCCGGCCCCCCCGGCCCCGGTGCCGTCTCCGGCGGATCATCTCTCGAAACTGATCGAGCGGACCGAGCGCGAGGAACTGGTGGCCGAAGCCGCGCTGCGCGAACGCCTTTCGCGCTTCCGAACCCGGGTGGCGGGGTAGGCCGTGCTGCCCGCGCTCAAGGTGGGCGGCCGGTACAGGGCCGTGGTGGAGCGCATCGTCTCCAGTCGCCGGATCCTGCTCCGGCTCGGGGGCGAACGGATCTCCGCCCGGGTCGCAGCCCCCGTGCGCGAAGGCGAGGTGGTCACGGTGGAGGTCGAACACCTGGTGCCGGAGGTCGTGCTGAGAATCCGGCGGAAAGAAGTTCCCGCCGGGGCGGAAAAAAGTGCCGCGGTCGGTGGCGCCCTCCGTTCTGGAGACGGCACGGCGGCCGGCGGTGAAACGGAACGAAACTTGCAACAAGCGGATTGACGAGAACAAGAGGATTGACGAGTTGGAGACGCCGTTCCGGCCGGTGACCGGCCGCGCGGAACGGGAAGCGAGGAGAGGATGTTCCCACAGCTCTACACAGGGGCTTCAGGGATGGTTGCCGCCGAGAAGAACCTCGAGGTGGTGACCCACAACCTGGCCAACGCCAAGACGCCGGCCTACACCCCCGAAAGGGCCCTATTCGCGGCCTACCTGGACCAACGGCTGGGTGACGCCTCCGCGGGAGGCCCCCTGCCGGCGGCCCGTTCGGTGGCCCTGGGCGGGAACTGGCGCATCGAGCGACCGGGCCCGATGCGGTCGACGGGCAACCCCCTCGATCTGGCATTGGAAGGGCCGGGGTGGTTCCGGGTGATGACTCCCGGCGGTGAGCGGCTGACCCGGGCGGGCAGCCTGACCCGCACAGCCGATGGAGCCCTGGCCACCATGCACGGCATGAGAGTCCTGGACGATCAGGGCCGGCCGATCACGCTGCCCGAAGGCGAGTTGCAGATCGGGGCTGACGGGACCTTGACGGTGAACGACGAGGTGGTGGCGCGCCTGGGCATCGCCTCGGCGCCCATGTCGACCCTCGAACGGGACGGCGACACCTTGTGGCGGCCCCTCGGGCCCGTCCGTCCCCTCGAGCCGGAGTCCGTGCGCGTGGTCCAGGGGTTCATCGAGGATTCCGGGGTCCAGCCCGCCACCGAGCTGATCTCGATGGTCGCCGCCCAGCGGATGTTCGAAATGCAGCAGCGGGTGGTTCAGGCCACCGCCAATACCGTGGCCCGCAAGGCCCTCGAACTCGGTGGGGTGAAGTAGCCCCGCCGCACACGCTCCAGGAGGTACGCGCATGGAAAGATCGCTCTGGACCGCCGCCGCCGGCATGGCCGCCCAGCAGACCAATATGGACGTGGTGGCCAACAACCTGGCCAACGTCAACACCACCGGCTTCAAGAGATCCCGGGCGGAATTCCAGGATCTGCTCTATCAGACGCTCAATGCCCCCGGCACCGCCTCGAGTGCGTCGACGAATCTGCCCACCGGGATCCAGGTCGGACTGGGTACCCGTACCGCGGCGATCAAGCGGATCTTCGAGCAGGGTACCTTCAAGCCCACGGACAATCCTCTCGACCTGGTCATCGAGGGGGCCGGGTTCTTCAAGGTCATTCGGCCCGATGGGACCCAGTCCTACACCCGGGACGGCTCCTTCTCGGTCGACGAGAACGGCAATGTGGTCAACTCCCTCGGCTATCAGCTCGATCCTCCCGTGACCATTCCGCAGGATGCCAAGAGCATCACCATCGGTCGCGATGGAACGGTGAGTGTGCGCCTGGCCGACGAGACGGTCAGCCAGGTCGGCAACATCGAACTGGCGAACTTCGTCAACCCCGCCGGGCTGCAGAGCGTGGGGAACAACCTTTTCGTCAGCACCGTGGCGAGCGGCGATCCGGTGCTGGGAACCCCCGGTCAGGATGGTTTGGGGGAGGTCAGCCAGGGGTTCCTCGAGACCTCCAACGTGAACATCGTCACCGAGTTGGTGGACATGATCTCGGCCCAGCGGGCCTACGAGCTCAACTCCCGCTCGATCCGGGCCGCCGACGACATGCTCAAGCAGCTCGCGCAACTCGTCCGGTGAGGCCGTGATGCGATACTGCGTGCCTCTGCTGCTGGCGTTGATGGGTCTGGGTGCTGCCACGGCGCAGCATGGAGAGCCCCGGCTTCGCGTGCGCGTGCGTCCCTTCGAGAAGGTTCCTGCCTACCAGGAAGTGCGGCTCGGGCAGGTGGCGGATCTGCAGGGCCCGTCGGCGGAGTCGGTGGCGGACCTGTCCCTGGGGCGCGCGCCGGGACCCGGTCGGCGGCGCGTGGTTTCCCGGGCGGCGATCAGCCGGATGCTCGGTGCCGCTGGATTGGACGGCGAGGCCGTCGTGGTGGAAGGCGCCGCTCAGCTACGGCTGATGGGCATCGGTCAGCGCCTCGATGTGGAGCGAGCCCGGCAGGTTCTCGAGCAGGCGCTGCGCGCGAGCTTGCCGGGGGGAGAAGTGGAAGTTCTCGACCTCCAGGCCCCGGCGTCCCTGCAACTGCCTCCGGGTGAGTACGAGATCCGTCCCGGCCCGCTGCCGCGGCAGCCCCACAGCGGTCGCCAGCGCCTGGTGGTGGAAGCCGTATTCGCCGACGGAACGCGCAAGCGCATCGGTTTGCAGGCGCGGGTCGCGGTTCGCGGGCCGATGGTGGTTGCCGCCCGGGATGTTCCCCGGGGCGAGCCTCTGCGCGCCATGGACCTGCGCCTCGAAACGCGGGAATACGTCAGCGGCGCGCCGGTGGTACGAGACCCGGAGAGGATCGTGGGCAAGGTGCTCCGCAGCCCCCTGCGCCGGAACCAGCCGGTGCGGGCCAACCTGGTCCAGGAGGCCCGGGCTGTCCAGTCGGGCCAGACCGTCACCGTCGTCTATCGTCGAGGTGGCGTGTTGCTCGAAATGGAAACTCGGGCCCGGGGATCGGGGGGGGTCGGCAGCATCGTTCCCGTGATCGCCCAGGATGGGCGTCGGACGATTCGCGCGCGTGTGATCGGTCCCGGCAGGGTCGCCCTGCTCGGTTCGGAGGAGGAAGAGCGGTGAGTGTGCATCGGTTGGCATGGACGTGGGCTTGGAGCCTGCTCCTGCTGGTTGCGGTCGCTTCCGGCTGCGCGTCTCGAAGCGAGGTGGTGGAGCCCACGAACTACGCCGGTGATCTGCCGGAGCTGGAGCTTCCGCTCCAGCCCCGGAGCCTCTCCGAGGGTTCACTCTACGTCGAAGGATCGGCGGCCGAACTGGTCGGGGATTTTCGCGCGCGGCACGTGGGGGACATCCTCACGGTGAGAATCACCGAAAGTTCGCTGGGCAGGAGCAGCGCGGACGCGGACATCAAGAAGGACTCGAAGACCAAGCTCGAGGTGCCCGTGCTCTTCGGCTGGGAAAATAAAGTCAAGGGCAAGATCGGACCCGATTTCGACCCTTCCCTCGCGCTGCAAGCCGGGACCTCCAAGGAATTCAAGGGCGAAGGGGCGACCTCCCGGGCCCAGACCCTGACCGCCAACCTGGCGGTGCGGGTGATGGCCGTGGGGACCGGGGGGCGGATGTTGATCGCCGGCACGAAGAAGATCACCGTCAACCGGGAAAACCAGACCATCGCCCTGGCGGGCATCGTGCGGCCGGCCGATGTGCGTTCCGACAACACGATCCAGTCTTCGGCCATTGCCGACCTGACCATCCACTACGGCGGAACCGGTGACCTGGCCGACGTCACCCGTCAGGGCTGGTTTCATCGGCTGCTGACGAAGATCTGGCCGCTGTGATACGACGGCCGGAGCGGGCCCCGCTGGGGGGGACCTGCGGGAAGGAGCGACAGCTCGTGAAGACCAGACATGGCAGTTCCGGCTCTCGATGTACGGGCCTGGTGCCGGTGACTTTCGTCCTGGCTCTCGGTACAGCCCTCGCCGCGGGCACCGCCGTCACGCCGCCCGGCCCTCCACTGAAGGTCGAGCGGGTGGCGCCGACGTCGGACCGCTCCTCTCAGCGGGGCATGGTGCGCTTGAGAGACGTGGTGGACGTCCGCGGCGTGCGCGACAACCAGCTCGTCGGTTACGGGCTGGTCGTCGGCCTGGCGGGTACGGGAGACGGGACCCAGGCCAAGTTCACCATCCAGAGCCTGGCCAACGCGCTCCAACGCATGGGGGTCGTGGTCCCCCCTTCCTCGATCCGCGTGCGAAACGCGGCGGCGGTGATGGTCACCGCTGATCTTCCCGCCTTCGCGCGTCCGGGCAGTCGGCTCGATGTCACGGTGTCTTCCATCGGTGATGCCAAATCGCTCACCGGCGGGACCCTGCTGATGACCCCCCTCAAGGGGCCGGACGGGCGGGTGTACGCCCTGGCCCAGGGTCCGATCTCCCTTGGTGGAGCCTTTGCGGCGTCCGGGGGGGGCGGCAGCGTTCAGAAGAACCATCCGACCACCGGCCTGATTCCCTCCGGGGCCCTCGTGGAGCGCACGGCGGGCATCGACCTGGCGGGCCGGGACAGCTTCGAGTTGCAGCTTCGTTCCCCGGACTTCGAGACGGCCTTTCGCATCGAGAAGGCTCTCAACCAGGCCTTCGACGACTCGACCGCCCACGCCATCGATGCGGGGACGGTGAAGGTGATGATCCCCGATTTCCTGCGGGACAAGCCGGTGGAGTTCCTGGCCCATACCCTCGAGATCGGCGTCAGGCCGGATGTGCCCGCCCGGGTGGTGCTCAACGAACGGACCGGCACCGTGGTGCTCGGCGGCAACGTGATGATCTCCCAGGTGTCGGTGACCCATGGCAACCTGACCATCGCCGTGACTGAGCGCTACGGCGTCTCCCAGCCGGGACCCTTCTCCCAGGGCGGTGAGACCGTCGTCGTGCCCGAGGGGGAGGTGGTGGTGGACGAGGAGCCGGCCCAGCACCTGGATCTCGGGCCGGGGACCAGCGTGGAAGAGCTGGTCAAGTCACTCAAGAAGGTGGGGGTGACGCCGCGGGACATGATCGCCATCTTCCAGGCGATTCGCGCTGCGGGCGCACTCCACGCAGAACTGGTGGTGATCTGATGGATGGCGGCAACGAGGCGATCCGTAAGGCGGCCCGTGGGCTCGAGGCCGGGCTCCTGCGCCAGATGCTGCGAGCCATGGAAAAGGCCCAACTCGAGGACGGTCTCTTCGGCGGAGGAGCCGAGGGGAAGACCCGAGCGGCGGCCTTCGAGCTGATGCTCTCGGAGATGCTCGCCGAACGCGAGCCCCTGGGACTGGCCGAGCAGATCGCCGAGCAACTCGAGCGCGAGGAGGGGGGGGCTGCGGCCCTCGGCTCTCTACGAGACCCTTCTCCGGGTTGGTCCGATATTTTTCGGTGGGGGGCTCAAGAAACCCCGGAATCGGCCGATGAGTATGGCGGGTAGCCCCGTGGTAGCGCCCGTGGTAGCGAATGTGCGACAAAATACGGCCAAGGAGGAACAGTGATGAAGGTCAGTGGATCCGATCCCCTCAGCCGGCTTCGAGATCTGCTGCGGAAGATCGACGAGTCGGATCGCGCCCAGCGTAGCGACGATCGGTCGAGCCAGCGAAGCCCCGATCCCTCCGAGGTGACCCCCTCCGGCGATTCGGTGGATCTCTCCGCCCGGGCCAGGGAATTGCGCAGCCTGCGTGAGGCGGTGGAGTCCTCTCCGGAAAGTCGCCGCGACCTCGTCGAGCAACTTCGGGCGGAGATCGCCAGCGGACGTTACCGCATCGATGGCACCCGCATCGTCGAGGGCCTGCTTGCGGAAACGGACGAACTCGACCAGTGAGATCCGGGGCGACATCGGCGGTCGGGCGGCAGGACCCGGCGCAATCCCTCGCCGCCATTCTCGATGGTGAGCGAGAGGTGTTCGACGGCCTCGCCGAACTGGCCCAGGCGTTCCGCGCGGCTCTGACCGATGCCGACGCCCAGCGCCTCGACCGTCTGGCCGACCGGGCGCAGACCCTGGCGACCCAGTTCGAAATGCTCGAGGTGGAGCGCAACCGTCTCGAAGTCCAGGGTATCGAGGAGACGCGGGAGGTGAGCCGGGCGCGGGAGGCCTTCGCTCTCTCCTTGCAGCGTCTGTTGCGTGAAGGTGCTGTCGGCGGCGCGATTCTCGATCGTCTCGCTGACACGGCGGAGGCTCGCCGGGCCGCCGTGGCCGGTCTTTTCGGAAGCGCCTACCTGGCGGACGGGCGCTCGGCGCCCTGGAGGATCCAGGGTGCCGGACTCTCGAGGGAGGGCTGAAGATGGGAGTTTTCGACCAGTACTCCATCGGCACGAGTGCCATGCGGGCTTTCCGCCTGGGCATGAATATCGCCGGCTACAACGTGGCGAACGCCAACACACCCGGCTTTTCCCGGCGACGGGTGGAACTGGGCACCATGGCGACCATTGCCGTGCCTGGCGGCTATGCGGGCATGGGCGTCGACGTGGAGTCCTTGCACCGGATCCGGGATCCGTTCCTCGACTTCGCCGTGCGGCGGGAGAGCACGCGCTTCGGATTCGACAGCAGTCGGGCGGAGGTCCTCGGTGGCCTGGAGCCCGCCCTGGGCGAGGTGGACAGTGCCGCACTACGGGCTTCGATCTCCTCGTTCTTCGATTCCCTCGAGAACCTGGCGATCCAGCCCGACGACTCCGCGATTCGACAAGACGTCGTCTCGGCGGCGTCTTACATGGCGTCGACGATTCGGCAGGTCGATGGTTTCATCGGTGAGTCCCGCCGGAATGCCGATGACAAGGCCGTAGAGCAGGTCGATCGGATCAACGAGGTCCTCAGCCGCCTCTCCCGCCTCAACCTCGAGGTGACGGGGCTCGAAGCCGGGGGGCAGGAGGCCTCCGACGTTCGGGACCAGCGCGATCGGCTGCTTGACGAGTTGTCGCAGATGATCCCGGTGCGCGCCGTGGAGCAGGACAACGGCCAGGTCAGCGTCTTCCTCGAAGGCAGCGGAGACACGCTGCTGGCGGGCACGTCGGCCCACCCTCTCGAGATCGGTCGTGATGCGGACGGCCTGGCGCGTATCCTCGTCGACCGTTCCGGGGAACGGGTGGACTTGACGGATACGCTCCGGGGAGGGGCCCTCGGGGGCTATCTCGCGGCCCGCGACGAGCACCTGACGAGCTACCGCGAGCAACTCGATCTTCTCGCGGCGACCCTGATCGAGGAGTTCAACGCCGTTCACCGGGGTGCTTATGACCAGGCGGGCGACACCGGTCGCAACCTCTTCGAGCCGGATCCCCCCGGCGACAACGCTGCTGCGGCGATCCGGGTCAATGCCGAGATCCTCGACGATCCCACCAAGTTGGGGACGGCGGATGCTGCGGGAGAGCCGGGGAACAACGTGGCGGTGCTGGCGATGCTCGACCTTCGAACAGCCGGTATCTCGGGTCTGAGCGGCCTGACTTTCACCGGTTACGCCGCGGATGTGATCGCCAACGTGGGACGTGACCTGGCCGCGGCGGATGCCGCAACGGAGGCCAGCGAGGTGATCGTCGGGTCTCTCGAACTCAAGCGCCAGAGCGTGTCCGCCGTCAGCCTCGACGAGGAGGCGGCCAACCTGGCCCGGTGGCAGCAGTCCTTCGAGGCTGCCGCCCGTTTCCTGCAGACCGTCAATCGGGTCACCGAGACGGCGCTCAACCTGATACCCGGCTAGAGGGAGGCGCTGACGATGACTCTGCGTGTGAGTGACAGCCAGGCCCAGCAGGATTTCCTCCGCAACCTGCGCCGGGTGCGGGCGGACATGTTCGACGCCCTCGACCGCATGAACTCGGGTAAGCGGATTCGCTACGCTTCGGACGATCCCTATGCCTCCTCGGCGTTGATGCGCCTGCAGGAGGATGCCCAGTTGCTCGAGGCGCGGCGCCGGGGCATCTCTCAGAGCCGTGCATGGCTCGAACTGAGTGAGCAGGGTGTCAGCCAGATGGGAGACGTGCTCAACCGGGGCTTGACCTACGCGCTTCAGGCTTCTTCGGAGACCAACCAGCAGTCCGGCCTCGACGCGATCGCCGAGCAGGTGTCCGGGTTGATCAACCAGGTGCGTACCCTGGCGAACTACCGGGTCTCCGGGAATTACATCTTCTCGGGAACGATGACCGACCGCCCGCCCTACGACGATACCGGCGCCTACCAGGGGAACGATTCCGCGATCCGTATCCCCCTCGACGGTCAGAACCTCGAGATCAACTTCACGGCGGATGAACTCTTTGGGGTTTCGGGGGTTTCGGGCCCGCTCGAGCTGCTCGAACGATTCGAGGCGGCCCTCCAGGCCGGTGATACCGACGCCATCCAGGGCATGGTCGAGGAATTCCGGGATGCAGGCAAGCAGAACACCACTATCCTCGCGCGGATCGGAACCCGTCGACGGCTTCTGGAAGAGGCGGACATCAGGATTCAGAACAAGCAGCTCGAGATCTCCGAGCGGGCTGCGGAGTTGGGGTCGGCGGACATGGCCGAGGCCATCTCCGACGCGACGCGTCTGCAGACCGGCTACCAGGCGACCCTGGCGGCCGGCGCCCGGATCTTCGGCCCCTCCTTTTTCGACTACCTGAGCTGATGGTGTTGTGATGACGACCGTTTCCTGTACGCCGGAAAACACGCCCTCGCAAGCCGCGGGCCCTGCCCGCGGGGATGCGCCGGCGACGATCCGCTTTCCCGAGGCGTTGCCCGGTCTGGATGGGGCCGTGCTCTGGCAGCTGGTGGAGCACGAGGATGCCCGGCCCTTTCTCTGGCTGCGCTCCGAGGACCACCCGCCGCTCAACTTGCTCCTGATCGATCCGCGGATCGTCTGTCCCGGCTATGCCCCTGTCCTTCCACGCACGGACCGGGACAGAATCGGGCTCGCCGGTGGCGGCCGCCCCTTGATCCTGGCGATCGTGACCCTTGCGAAGAACAACGATGCGTTCGCCAACCTGCGGGCGCCGATCGTGATCAATCCCGACCGGATGCTGGGCGCCCAGGTGATTTTGGACGACGCCCGGTGGTCTTTTCGCGAGCCCATTCTGCCCCGACAGAATGGGGCTCCAGGGACAAGGAGGTCCCAGCCATGCTCGTGCTCAGCCGAAAAGTCGGCCAGTCGCTGATCATAGGAGAGGAGGTCCAGGTGAAGGTCGTCGATGTCCGGGGGCAGCACGTCCGGATCGGCATCGAGGCGCCGGATGGTGTTTCGATCGTCCGTGAAGAAATCCACCGCCAGGTGGCTGCGGCCAATATCGAGTCCGCGCGCGGCCAGGGCGTTCCCGAGGCCATCGCGGGACTCGCCTCCTTGCTCCGGCAGCAGGAAGATGTCGATGGCGGAGAAACTTCCGAGAACAGCCAAGAGGACTTGTGATGCCCATGACCACCCTGACCCCCGACCAGGTGGCTTCGAGGATCGGGGAACTGCCACCGATGCCGGCGGCGGCCTCGAAAGTTCTGAGGCTGCTCAACGAGAAGGAAACCACGGGGGAGGATTTGCGCAAGGTCATCGAGACCGATCCGGGTTTGACGACCTCTGTTCTCCGTCTGGTCAACTCCGCGCTTTTCAACCTCCCACAACGCATCACGACTCTTTCTCACGCGATCATGCTCCTCGGCTTCCTGCGTCTGCGCTCGCTGACGCTGGCCAGCGTGGTAGCGGGCCTCAAGGAGTTGATCCCTCCCGCCGCGGCCCAGGCGCGGGATGCCGTCTGGGAGCATTCGGTCAACGTCGCCGTGGCGGCGAGGGCCCTGTCGGTCAAGGCCAACCTGGCCTGGAGCGAGGAGGCCTTTGTCGCCGGCCTGCTGCACGACACCGGGAGCATGATCCTGCTGGTTTGCGAGCCCGACGCCTACGTCGCGATGCTGCAGTCCTGCGAGGGAGAACTGCCCGAGCCCGAGCAGGAGCGTGAGCGCCTGGGCCTGGATCATCAGCAGGTAGGCCGCTTGCTGCTCGGGAATTGGAATCTGGCTCCCCAACTGGTCGCCGCGGTCGGCGGGCACCATGGCGATGAGTTCGAGGAAAGCGAGCATGGCGCGCTGGTGGCGCTCGTGGCGCTGGCGGATCGCATGATGAGTCACGGGACCGCCCTGGAGGCTTGCGGGCTGGCGGCAACGCGTCTGGGGTTCGACACGGCTCAACTCGGGCAGCTGCGGGACGAAACGATGGAGACGGTCCACGAAGAGCGCGGAGAACTGCTGACCCTGTGAACTGTGCCCGGGGATGAGAAGGAAAAGGGGCGCCCGGGGGCGCCCCTTTTCGCCTGAGTCGATGCGGCGCTACTGGATGATGAATTCGACGAAGAGTACTTCCTTGACCGAGCCGGGAGGAAAGATCTGGGAGAACTCCCGGGTCAGCTCGCGCCGCAGGGATTCCTTGCCGAGGGGAGAGCTGACATCCTTGAACTGCTTGGATGAGAGGATGGAAAGCGTCTTGTCACGCAGGCGGGCCCGGAAGAGGTCATCGGACCGGATGCGGTCCCCCAGAGAGGGGTCGGTGACCACCACGCGGAGAGTCGCTTTCATGAACCGGTCACCCTTGGGATCGGCAAGATTGACCACGAAGGTGTCGAGAGTCGCGAGGTAGAACTGTTCCTCGGCCTTTGCGGGTGCGGCCCCCGTTTCAGACTCCGCCGCCGGGGTTTCACTGCCGCCCATCATGAACATCATTGCTGCACCACCGCCTCCGAGGACGACCAGTGCCGCCACCGCGATGATGATGATCAGGCCCATCTTGCCTTTTTTCGGCGTTTGTTCTTCCTGTTCCTTCTTCTCGTCTGCCATGATCCATGCTCCCTGGAGCCGAAGCCTATTTCGGCGGTTCGATCAACAACTCGACGCGACGGTTCTTGCGCCGACCTTCCTCGGTGTAGTTCTCGGTAATCGGCCGCGTGTCGCCAAAGGCGACCGCTTCGAGGTAAGCGCCTGGAACTCCCCGAGACTCGAGATATCGCACGACGGCGGAAGCACGCGCTCCGCTGAGTTCCCAGTTGCTGGGGTATATCTTGGACTTGATGGGCGCGTTGTCAGTGTGCCCCTCGATCCTGACTGAGGCGTTGGCGTTGAGGACCGTCTCGGCTACGTAGTCCAGGAAGAGCTTGGACTCGTCGGTCAGTTGCGCGCTTCCCGGCTTGAAGACCAGCTCGCCGTCGAGGCGCAACCGTACACCGTCGGCTTCCATTTCCGCGTTGGCCATTTGGTCGAGTTGTAGGCTCTCGAGCAGATCGACGATCTGCTCGTAAATCGTGGTGTTGCTCAACGACGGCGGGTTGAATTCCACGGTGACGACGGTGTCACCCGAGGGGATCTCGGTATAGCGCCTGTTCATCTGCACGCCGAATGCCTCGCGAATGTACCCGGCGACGATCTTGAAGCGCTCGGTTTCCATGGTGGAGAAGCTGAGTAGAAGAACGAAGAAACAGAGCAGGAGCGTCATCATGTCGCCGAAGGTCACGACCCATTCAGGGGCTCCTTCTTTGCATTCTTCCTGTTGCTGGGGGCACGACATGCGGGGGCTCCGGTTCAGGCGGCTTTCTTCTCGCCGTCCTTGCGCATCTTGGGATCGAGATAGGCGGCGAGCTTTTGTTCGACCGAGGCGGGGTGATCGCCCTCGACGATGGAGAGCACGCCCTGGACGACGACCAGGCGGGTGTTGACCTCCTCACGGCTGCGGTTCTTGAGCTTCTCGGCCAGGGGCTGGCAGAAGAGGTTGGCGATCAACGCGCCGTAGAGCGTGGTCAGGATCGCGACGGCCATGGACGGGCCGATAGTGCTGGGGTCTTCCATGGAGGCGAGCATCTGCACCAGGCCGATCAGCGTGCCGACCATGCCGAAGGCGGGTGCGGAGGAGGCCATGCCGTCGAGAATGTCGGCGCCGATCTTGTGCCGCTGCTGGAGGAAGGCGACCTCCGTTTCTAGCACCGTCCGGATCGCGGCGGGCTCCATGCCGTCCACCGCCAGGCGCACGGCCTTGGCCAGAAACGGGTCTTCGATTTCGACTTTCTCGAGAGAGAGCAGGCTCTCGCGCCGGGCCTTGCGGGACAGTTCGACGATGCTTTCGATCAGCGAGTCGATGGGGGTCACCTTGCCGAAGAAAGCGTTCTTCACCACGCCGATCGTGCCGAAAACGCGATTGAGAGAATTCTTGATGAAGGTCACCCCGAGGGTGCCGCCGACGACGATCAGGGCCGATTTGCTATCGATGAAAATCGTCGGGTCGTCGCCGATGACAATAGCGATCACGACCAGGGCAGTGCCGATCACCAGGCCGATGACTGTCGAGATGTCCACGCAACTCTCTCCCGGGCACGCAGGCCCCGCTACATCTCTTCTATCGGCCGCGGCCGGGAAAACTTCACCCGGAGGGGTCGGGAATCGTGATGTTCGTACCTCAGGTGTTCGGACGCGTTCGGCAAGCTCGCGGGTCCCGATCGGGACCGGTCGGCGGCGTTCAGTTCGTCCATCCGCGGCCGATAAGAAATGGCGAGAGGCCAAGATGGACTTTGTCGTAGGGCGCATTCCCCGGACCAACTCGTCCACCGAGAAGAACGTCACCCAAAGCCTGGGTATCGAGGCCCGCGTGCTCCACATGCGTGAGCCGCGGCGACGCAACCGGGACGCCGTCGAGGGCGAGGAGCGGCGCCGGGACCAGGGCACCGATCCGCCCGGCGCCAGGGTGCTGGTGGTACTGGTGCCCGAGGCCTACAAGCTGCCCGAGAATCTGGACAGCGGCGAGTACCGGGTCTTTCTCAGGTTCGTTCGCAAGTAGGCGGCCTGCCGGACCGCCCGCTCGAATTGCGGCCGAGATAGGGCATAATCAATGAAGCAAGCCGCGCTGGTGCCCTGCCGCAGCTTTCGCTTATTTTTCTCCATACGTGGGGGCGATCGGTTTCGACGGGGTGTGGAAAGCGCGGGTGGCACGCCGAGGTTTCCTGGCCCTCGTTAATCCCCGGGAAACGAAAATAGTCGCCAACAACGACTACGCTCTGGCTGCCTAAGAAGGCTGCCCGCCCCCTCCTCCCGGCTCGCGGGGGGGAATCGGGGCGTCAATTGACGCGAGCTGGCCAGAAGGTTGCCGGCCCAGCGGCCTTCGGTGAGAACAACGGGCTGGCGGTAGCGCAGCCTGCCCTTCGGCGGCGCCCACCGCGAGAACCCAAATGAAGCGGCTAAGCGTGTAGAAGCCCGACGTGGACCCTCCTCGGACGCGGGTTCGATTCCCGCCGCCTCCACCATTTGAAAAAAGACAACCCGTCTCTCCGCAGGTCTTCTCCGGGACGACGGGTTTTTTATTTCACCTTGTTTTCAAAGGGGTTACGTAAGCGGTCGAAAATCGGCGTTCTTCCCAGGTGCTTCGGACCCGGCTACAAGAGCCTCTGACTTTTCATCCGCCTACGGATGTTGAAATGAGGAGGCCAACGATGGCGAGTGAGCGTGCCCGGTGTGTCCGCCGTAGCGAGGACGAGTGGCGAGAAATTCCGGGAAACTTCGAGGCTTCGAAGCTGGGTGTCAGGGCCTTTTGCCGGCAGGAGCGAATCGGAGTGCCCAGCCTGCACCGCTGTCGTAAGCGTCTGGCCCCGGGCTCCACTGGCGCATGCGTCGAGCTGCGGCATCCAAACCCGGTAGCCGATCCTGGCGGCTGGGAATTGGACCTGGAACTGCCTGTGGCGGGCGTCTACGGTTGCGGGGTTGAGGGATGTTTCTCGCGGAACGCTCCCGGCGCATTCCGGGCGGTGGATGTCCAGGCGCTGGTGAAACGTCTAGCTGCACATAGCCGAAATCAGGGGCACGCACCCTGCGCTTGGTCGCGCAAGGTCGAACCCCAGCTACCGATTCGGCAGGTGTCTGCCTTGCCGCGAACCAGGTAGTAGGTGCCGAATCCGGTGTCGGGAACCGTGGGGTCTTGATAGGAAGTCCCGGGAACCCGCCAGGCCAGGCAGTCTGCGTCATCGAACGAAGCCGCCGCGAGCAATGCGTCCACAGGGCCCTGGAGAAGATCGTAGACATCGGCCACCGGGTCGGCTTCCCAGGCGAGGGTCTGTTTGTCGTCCGCCAGGACGAGGTTCGCGATCTCGCCGGGAAGGGGCCCGGGACCGGGGGGGCAGAAGAAGGCGTCCTGGCAATCGATCAGTCCGTCGCAATTGTCGTCGATGCCGTCGATGCAACTCTCCACTTGAGTTGGATAAACAGCCGCGCTATCGTCGTTACAGTCGCCGCCCCAGCGGCCGAAGCCGTCGCCGTCGCAGTCCGATTCATGAACGAAAAAGAATGTGGCGCCGACATCGATCTCGCCCGGAAGGTCCACGTATGGCGCCCCGGCGACGATGTCGTCAACGCCGTCCCCATTGATGTCTCCGCAGGAATCGACGCTCGTTCCCAGCTTGTCGCCTTCGATCGCTTCGCGGTCGAAAAGGGCGCGCACCATGGAACATCGAGCGGTCGAGAACACGGCCACCATGCCGACGCGAGCCTTGCCGTTGTGGTAAGAATGGGGCGCCCCGGCGGCGAGATCCGCGGTGCCGTCTTCGTCCAGGTCACCGACCATGGTGATGGCTTCCCCCAGCTTGCCGCTCGCCAGCCCGGGTGTGGCTTCCCCGCGGCAGAGGAGGCTGCCGTCCGCGCCTGAGAAGAAAAGTACGGCGCCCCGGCCGCCGTTCCAGCCCGGAGCCCCGGAGGCGATCTCCGCTGTGCCGTCGCCATCCATGTCCGGTACCGCCGCGACCGACTGTCCGAGATTGGCTTGATTTTCCGGCCGGGGATCGGTCATCGACCGGATGTAGGCCCCGTCGGCCCCCGAAAAAAGCGCTACGCTGCCGGCGCTGTTCCGGTTGGAGACCACGGTGCCCCACGCGCCGGCAATGATCTCGGGGACGCCATCACCTGTCATGTCGGGAGCTGCCGCGACGGCGGAACCGAGATTGCCGTTGGTCTGGCCTTCGGGCAGCTCGAGTTGCATGTGAAGTACGCACCCGCCGCCGTCGAAACTGAATACGTCGATGCGCCCGGCGTCATTGACGTCTGCGACGTCGGTCTGGATGGCCCCGGCGAGAATCTCGGGGAAACCATCGCCGTTGAGGTCGGGAATGGATGCGAGAGAGAAGCCCAGTCGGCCGGCGGTGACATCCTCGCAGCGGGCGAGCTCACGGCAATCCGAACCGGAGTAGAGAAAGACCGTGCCTGACCCGTACGGCCTGCCGACCGCCAAGTCAGGGGTGCCGTCACCATCGATGTCGCCGAGCCCGGCCACGGCGCCACCGAAGTCGGAAGTACCGGTGGGATCGATGATACGGCACCACAAGGAACGATCGGCTCCCGACACGACCATCACGGAGTCCCGAGAACCCGTAATCGGGATGCGTGTCGCCCCGATGGCGATATCCGGCACACCGTCACCGGTCACGTCCGACAGGCCGGCTACGGCCCTGCCGGCGCCGTCGCCGTCCTGTCGCCCGGGATCGAGCCACTTGATCCGGGATTCAGCCTTGGCGAACCCCTCGTCCGTGGCTCCATTGCAGTCGTTGTCGACGAGGTCGCACCTTTCTTCGACACCCGGATGAATCGCGGGGTCGGCGTCATGGCAGTCGCCGCAGGGTAGGGTGGGTGTGCAGCCGTCCACCGTGCAGTCGGCGTAGAAGTCGCGATCGCCGTCCGGGCACGCCGAGCCGGCTTGGGCATGTGGGAAGCCGACTCCCGCCAGCAGCAGGCAAAAGACCGTGCGGAGACGGGGTCGCGGAGAGGGCGGTACGGACAAGGGAAAACGGCGGAACGGAACGGAGGAAGAGAGCATCTCATCTCCTCTCGGGCAGGTGAAGAGATTCTGCGAAGCTCGGGGCGCCCACTATTGTCTCATACGTCGAAAACCGCCGGTCGGCAGTTCTTCTGCATGCAAAAGACCCTGTCGAAGAGTTGCTAGCGGTCGTAGAGGTGGTGATGAAAAATGTCGCTGGCGCCCTGGTAGAAGGCAATCGTGTCGCCTACCAGCGCGCGGTCGGCGGGGAGGGCCGTTCGGCGGTCCACAGGGTCGTGGAGCGGATGGTCGACCACGTCGATTCGTTGCTTGGGCGAGAGGTAGGCCAGCCTGCCGTCGCGGTACAGACCGAGCCTCTGGTAGTTGCCGATCAGGGCGCGTCCCTGATCGGGCGGCATGCGCAGAATGTTCTTGCCAAAGAAGCGACTCTCGTAGGGCACGCCGAGGATGCCGAGCAGGGTGGGGGCGATGTCGATCTGGGAGGCCAGGGTATCGATCTTCCGCGGCTCGATATACCTCGGTGCGTAAATGAAAAGAGGGATGTGGTAGCGAAACAGGGGAAGGGCCGAGCGGCCGGCGCTGCCCGCGCAGTGATCCGCCACGATCACAAAAACCGTGTCAGCGAACCAGGGGTGTGACCGCGATTCGGCCAGCAGCAGGTGTAAGGCGTAGTCGGCGTACTTGACCGCTCCCGCCCGGCCGGTTCCGGGGGGGATGTCGATGCGC
This sequence comes from Acidobacteriota bacterium, assembly GCA_030949985.1. Lineage (NCBI taxonomy): Bacteria > Pseudomonadati > Acidobacteriota > Acidobacteriota bacterium. The sequence continues at coordinate 58,921 of JAUZRX010000027.1, read as the reverse complement.
CCCTTCGGATAGGTGTAAGGGCGGTGATTCGACGTGGTCATGACCTGAAAGAAGAAGGGCTTTCCCTGCTCGAAATCGCGGTCTGCCTCGAAAATCGTACGGCGGAAGAGATCCTCGTCGGCCATACCCCAGGCATTCTCGAAACTGATCTCCTCGGACGGTACGCTCGAAATATCCACGACGCCGTAACCGTTGCGGGAGAAGAAAGTGTTCATGTTGTCGAAATAGCCGCGTCCGCCGTAGAGGAACTTGGTGTCGTAGCCCATGTTCTGGAAGACGCTGCCCAGGCAGAACAGGCCGGCGTTCGCCGGACGTTTGAGCAGGGACCGGCCGGGCGTGGGTGGCACGGATAGGGTGATCGACTCGAGTCCGCGGGCCGTTCGAGTGCCAGTAGCATAGAAATTGGTGAAGACGAGCGATCGCTCCGCCAGCTCGTCGAGGTAGGGGGTGATGCCCTGCTCATTACCGAAGAAGCCCAGGTACTTGGCGCTGAGGCTCTCTACCGCAACGAGGATGACGTTGAGCCTCCGGCCGCCGTCCGGGCGGCCCCGGAATCGACGTCGCAGGTCAAGGGGTGCGCTTCCTATGAATTCAACGTCGGGCTCTTCGACGAGATGCCGAAGTCGTGAGGCTGTTTCGGCATCCGGCTGCGTCACATAGAAGGTTCTGTAGTCGAGTTCGTTGGCGGCGAAAGCGTGGAAGAACTGGTAGATCCCGTTGACGGCCAATTCGTTTTCGTACCGATTGGCCGAGATTTCATGCAAAGATTGCCCGATGGTGAGGTAGGAGACCGCGGGCAAGCACAAAATGCCAACTCCGATGGCCACGCGCCTCGGAAAGGGTTCATCGGCACGCGCTGCGCGTTGGACAGCTCCGCGGATCAGCAGGGCTGCAAGCAGGGTGGCCAGCGCGATGCCTTCAAGGAACAGGCCCACCGGATAGGACTGGGTGATGTTGTCCGTCACTTCTCTTCGGTAGACCAGGTAGTCGACGGAAATGAAGTTGAAACGCACTCCGAACTCTTCCCAAAAGAGCCACTCTGCGACTTGGGTGAAGAGCAGGCCATAGGCGTAGGCGAGGAAGAAAGCGTAGATCAGCCAGCGATGGAGGGGGCTGCGAAACAACCGTTGAGGGATGAAAACCAGGTAGAGTACGAAGGGGATGGCGCAGTAACTATTCAGTGCCAGGTCATAGACCAGTCCGACAGCGAAAATAGCCACCAGGTCCAGGGGGGCCGGTTGGATCTCGCTCCAACTCTGAAGGAGCAGACCGAGTCGGGTGAGTGTGAAAATGACGAGATTGAAGAGCACGGCGATGGTAACGAGATGAAAACGGCTCCGCTCAAGCCACCGGCTGATGCCCGGTGCAGGCGCAGCGGTCCTGGATTGCCGCATGTTCGGAGAACTCCTCCGCGACATTATGCATCAACTGCGCGCCCGTTGCACCAGGGTGCAGGGAGTCGGTCAGGGTCCGCCGTCGTGGCCCGGGACTGTCGGGGAAGAGGGGGGACGAGCGTAGTAGCGGCAGGCTATCCGGCCCCGCCGGTGGCATCGCTGGCGGCCCAGGCCTCGGCGTCCTTCCGGATCAACTCCCACACCTGTTCGGTCAGGCCAAGGGCCTGGCGCGCGGTGTCCAGGGTCGCTGGGGAAGAACTGTCGATGGTGGCATGAGCGAGCAGGCCCGAGTCATCCTTGGCTCCGCTGCCTGGCTGGGGAGCCAGGGCGAAATGCAAATCCCGGCTGAGATCTTCGGCCAGGCAGACCGTGGCGGCGAGGGGATGGGGGTAGCCCTCGATTTGAACCTGGTGGTGGGCGCCGACCACCATGGCGTACTCCGCGGGAAGCCCCCACAGCTCCACCATCCGGGCACCTGCTTTCGCATGGGCCCCGTCTATGGCCGGCCAGATGGCCGTCAGGTCCGGAGCCTGCCGGTCGCGACCCGCGTCGCCGAGAACCAGCAGGATCCCGGCAAATCCCACGTCGTGGAGCAGGCCGCAGAGGAAGGCCTGCTCTTCTCCCATGGGGGTGTACATCGAGATGATGCGGGAGATGTGCGCGGTGGCGCGGGCATGGTGGCGCAGGCGTTCCATGGCGCCGGTGTACGTGTCGGAACGGAAGACTCGCAGGTCCATTGCCGCCTGGAGCACCACCTGCTGGAGCTTTCTCAGTCCGATCAGGACGAGCGCGGCCCGCATGCTGTCGACCTGCCGCGAGCGGCTGTAGAAAGCCGACCGGGCCAGCGAGAGGATTTCGCCGGCAAGCATCGCGTCGCGTTCCAGCAGGGCTTCGACGGCCGAGAACTCCACGTCGGGATTCTGCGAGAGCGCCAGCAGTTCCGTTGCGACGGAGGGCAGGCGGGGTGGAGAATAGTTTGGCGATTCAAAGGTCCGGGCCAGCCGCGCGGTAAGCTCCGCCTCGCTGATCAGGCTCAAATCCGACATGTCCAGCGTGTGCTCGCCAAGACCGTAGTCGGCATCCGTTTTCTTGCGGCCGAGGTGTTCGGACACAACGCCTCCCGGAATGCTGCCCCCTCCCGGCTTATCGACCGGCGGGGCCGGGGCTTGAGACGAGACCGGGATCCGGTCGGCGGTCATGCGGCCCTTTGGGTGGTCCCTATGAAGAGGATGCGTCACCGCGGCGGGAGGTGAAACCCGCTATCCACTGCTCCTTGATGACATAGAGGGTGGGAATGTAGACCAGTGTGAGGATCGTGCCGGCCAGCAGACCTCCGATCGCGACCACGGCCAGGGGTGAGAGGCGTTCGAGGCCGATCGCCCACTCCGCGGCGATCGGAACCATGCCGACGATGGTGGTCACCGCGGTCATCAGGATCGGGCGGGTGCGGACGCGAATGGCCATGTGGACCGCTTCTTCCAGGCCATGGCCCTGCCGGCGGTAGAGCCGAATGAAGTCGACCAGGAGAATCGCGTTGTTGACGATCACGCCGGTGAGGAGAATGAAGCCCATGAACGCCGGCATGCAGCCGTGACGATCGGCGATCAGCAAGGCCCAGATACCACCGATGGCGGCAAAGGGAATCGAGAGCATGATCACCACCGGATCCAGGAACGAGCGGAAGATCACCACGAAGGTGAGGTAGAGGAAGAGCAGGGAAAGGGCGAGCGCCTTACCGAGCCTGCCGAAGGATTCGTTCATTTGCCGCATCTCGCCCTGTTCCCTCAGCGAGAAACCGGCGGGTAGTTCGAGTCCCTCCAGCGCCGCTCGTCGCTGGCTGTCGAGAAAGCTGACGGGCGCTCTCGCCCTGAGGCCATGGATGTTGACGGTGTAAGCCAGACCCTCCCGGGTGATGGTCGAGGGTACGAAGTTCTTTTCGATGCGCGCCAGGCTGCGCAGGGGAACTTGCGCGCCGCCGGGAGCCTGGATCGGCAGAGAGAGGAGTCTTGCCATATTCTCCCGGGTCAGGGGGTCGATTCTCAGCCGAATGCGCAGGCCGTCCTGGTTGAACACGCGCAACGATCCCGCCGGGACGCCCCGGGCGGCCAGCGCGACCTGGTAGGAGACGTCGACCGGGGTCAGTCCCTGTTGGGCGCAAGCGTCGCGATCGAAGATCAGGTGATACTCGGCGCGATCGACACTCCAGGTCGGATCGACCGATGTGAATCCCGGTCGTTCTCGGAGCCGCCGCGTGACCTCTGCGGCCAGCCGGGCCAGCTCGCGGAAGTCATCGCCACGGATCTGTACGTCGACCGTCGAGGCGATGCTCGAAAGCGGTGTCGCACCGAATTCGGTCACCTCGACGCTCTTGACTCCCGGCAAGGACAGGACGGCTCTTCGCAGTTCATCTTCCACCGCCCAGATCGATCGGGCCCGGTGAAACCGGTCGACCAGGTTGATCGTGATGTCGATTTGCTGTGCACTGCGCCCACGGCCGAAGGAAACCAGGGACGGCTCGGCACCGATGTAGGCCAGGTGGGAAATCAGGCCTTCTTGCCGGGCGACGATCCCTTCGATTTTTCGCAGCAGCTTCTCGCTGCGGGCGATGGAGTAGTCCGTTTCTGTTTCCACGTGGAGCATGACGATGCCGGTGTCCATCGGCGGCATCAGGTCGCGACCGATGATCTTCATCAAGCCCAGGGAGAGGGGCAGAAGGATGACGATGAGCCCCAGGAAAACGATGCGATGCCGGTTGACCGTTGCGAACGCCGCGGAGAAGAAATCGCGGGACCGGTCGACGAACACCGACTGGAAGCGGCGGGCCAGGGCGTTGATGAAGGCGAGTATAGGGTTCTCCCGGCGGTCGGAGTTACGGATGATCCAGGGTGCGATCAGGGGAATGATGGTCACGGAGACTACGAAGGACGAGGTCAGGGCGATGGCGAGCACGGTCGTCAGGGGTTGCATCACTTTCTGGACGTAGCCGCCGAGCAGCATGATGGGGACCAGCACGATGACCGTGGAGAACGTGCCGGAAAAGTCGGCCTGGAGTATTTCCCTGGTCGCCTGCCGGGCCACCACGCGCAGATCGCCCCCCTTCTCCTCGTAGTGCCGCTCGATGTTTTCGAGGACGACGATCGCGTCGTCGACCAGCATGCCGACCGCGAGAATCACGCCGGTCATGGTGACGATGTTGAACTCCATGCCCAGCAGCAACATCGCGGAGAACGTCAGAAAGTAGGTGAAGGGAATCGAAATTCCCGTGATCAGCGCTGAACGGGCGTCGGCGATCATCAGGAAGATCACCACGATCGTAAAGAGGATCGCGTCACGCAGCGAGCCCTTGAGATTCGCGATCGACTGGTCGATGATCCGTGATTGGGAATCCGCGACTTGCAGTGAGAGTTGGGGAAAGCGCGTGGCCAGGGCCGGAAGGGCTTCGTCGACCGCCTTGATCGTGGCGGCCGTGTTCGCCTTTTCATGGCGCAGAATATGGATTGCCACCGTCGCCTTGCCGTTGAAATGAAAGACCGACGTGGCGTCGGAGGTCGAGGAGCGGACCGTGGCGACATCGCGCAAGCGGACCACACGGCCTCCGAAGGTGATGGGAAGTTCTTCGAGTTGGCGATGGTTTTCGACCGCGCCACGGGTCTTGATCACGATCTGGGTGTCCTCGTTGATGAGGAATCCATCGGGGACGTCGCGATTGCCTTCGCGCAGCGCGTCCAGCAGGGCCGAAAAGGGCAGGCCGAGAGCGGCCATGCGGCCGGGGTCCACCTGGATCGAGATCTCGCGCCTCGAGCCGCCGAAGACCTCCACGCCGGATACTTCCGGGATATTCAGCAGGGCGTCTTTCAACTCGTTGTCGGCGATCTGTCGCACCAGGGCCAGGTCGAGACCCGCATCGGTGGCCGGGCCCACGGCCAGGGTCATGACGGGTACGGTGAAATCTCCGATCTTGAAAAGCTGGGGTTCGAGGACATCGTCGGGAAGTTGGGCGCGGACCTGGTCGACGGCGGCCATCACGTCCGTGACGGCTTCCTGAATGGGCTTGTCGTACTCGAACTCGACGGTGATGGCGCCGAACTCGTCCTTGCTCACAGAGGTGACGCGTCGCACGCCGCTGACCGTATGGCAGGCGCGCTCGAGGGGGCGGACCACGTAGGCGGCCACGTCTACCGAGGAGGCGCCGGGCTGGGAGACCAGCAGGGCGACCGTGGGACGTTGAACCGGGGGGAAGAGGTCGACCTTGATCGCCCCGGCACCGTAGATCCCCAGCACCAGGGTCAGCAGAGAAAACACGGCGACCAGGTGGGGGTGCTGGAAAACCCGGTCGATCAGGCCTGGTCGCTCGACTCTAGCCATGGGTCTTGACCTTGCCGGCAACCGGTGGATTGTGAACGGAGACCTTCGCCCCGTCGGTCAGGCGCAGCAGCAGGGACTCGCTGCCGCGGACGACGACGTCACCGGCGCGGATGTCACCGGCCACAGCGGCCCGGTGTTCGGTGGCGGCGAGGACGCGCACCGGAACGAGACGCACCACCCCATGGTCGAGCACGTGCAGGCGGGCGGTGGTGGGGCCCTCGACCACCGCGTCGAGGGGCACGACCAGGGCGTCCGCCAAGCAAGCGGTCTCGAGGAGGACGGTCACCGCGGATCCGGTCGGCAGGTCGAAGGGCGGCGTGGGCAGCGATACCTCGACCGTGCCGGCTCCTCCTCGGGCGGCGGGATGGATCCGGCTGATCTTCGCTTCGATCGTCGATCCGCCATGCAGGATCCGGGCGCGTGACCCCACGGCGAGGAAGGCCAAATCGTCGGCGGCCACGGTCACGACGATCTTGCAGGGCGTCGTGCTCTCCAGTTCGAGGAGAGGGGCCCCGGGGGCCACCACGTCGCCCACGCTCCCGTGGACCCGGGAGACCGTGCCGGTGAAGGGCGCCTTGATCGTGAACTGTTCGAGTTGGGCCACCAGGCCCGCCACCTCGCTCTTGCGTGTCGCGAGCTGGGCCCGGGCTTCCTGCCAGCGGTTTTCCGAAAGCTCGGCGACCTGGGCCGCGATCGCCCGGTTTTCGAGGAGCATCCTGTCGCGGCGGTAGATGCGCTCGAGATTGGCCACCGCCTGCTCGAGAGCCGCGATGGAGTGCTCGAGTTGACTCAACGCCGTGGTTCGCGCGGCCCGGTCGCCCGTGGGGAGTCCAGGAGTCCCGTCGAGTTCCGCGAGGGTCTGGCCGGCACGCACCGGGGTCCCTTCCCGCGCGGCGATCACTGTGATCTGGCCCGCGGTCCGGGCCCGGAGAATCGCACGCTGATCGGTGGCCACCACGCCATAGGCGGTGCGTTCGGCGATGAACAGCTCTTGCCGGACTCGCGCCGTGGTGACGGGAATCTCGGAGACTATCGCCGGTCGTTGGGAGTGGAGCTGCTGGTAGCGATGACGTGCGAGCCAGGCGCCGGCACCGGCGGCGACCGCGAGCAGGAACAGGAGCAGCCAGCGGGTCTTCACGGTATTTCCCCCTCGATGGTGGTGCGCAGGTCGTCAGCGGCCACGATCAGGTCGTTACGCGCTTGCAACAGGTTGGATTCGGCACCTCGGAGCCGGGCGCGCGCGGCGAGCAGGTCGTCGATGTTCCCTCGACCGCTGTCGTACTTGAGCTGTTCGAGACGCGCGACTTCGCGGGCCAGCTCGAGGGCTGCGCGGTGGGCTCCCAGTGCGGCCCGGGCGGTGCGAAGAGCGGCCAACGCGGACCGGACCTCGGCCCGGATGCGCCCCTCGAGGTCCCGAGTGTTCAGGGCGGCCGCCCGGGCCAGGTGTTCGCGGCGCTCGGCCAGGTGTCGCCGGCGTCCCATGTCGCTCAGCGGAATCGAGGCCGTCGCGGCCACCGTCCAGTAGGTGTCGTTGAACGAGTATCCGGCGGCATGAACCCCATGAAGTCGGGCGTCGAGCTGAACCTGTGGCCGACGCGCAGCCCGAGCGACCTGGGCTTCGGCCTGGCGCTCCTGCTCGAGGTGCCGCGCCTGTCGGAGGTCGCTGCGGCGGGTCAGGGCGATGGCGATCAGCGCTTCCTCGTTCTCCAGGGAGCCGAGTTCCGGCGCCGGGATCGCCGCGACCACGTAACCGCCTGCCGGGGGCCGCTCTTCTCCGAGCAGGGCGGCCAGGCGGGCGTCGAGGCTTGCGCGCCGTCCCCGCAGGTCTGCCAGGCGTGCTTGCGCCTCCTGGATCCTGACCTGGGCCTTGAGAGAGTCCACGTGGGCCAGCCGTCCGGCCTGTTCGCCCAGCCGGATATGCTCCAGCAGGGAGGCGAGGGCCTGTTTCTCCTGCTCCCAGGCCACGATCTGTCCGTCCAGGGAGAGTAGTCCCGCGTAGGTCGCCAGCACCTGGTGACGCAGGGAGGCGGTCGCTCGCAGCAGTCCCGCCCGCGCCGCCGCCGCACCCTGTTGCGCGGCCCGGGTGGCGCTCGCGAGGGCGCCTCCGCTGTAGAGCGGCAGGTGGTATCCCACACTCCAGGATCCGTAGGCGTCGTCGAAGGGCATGTTCTCCGGCCCGGAAGCGAGCAGGTCACGGGTCATCGGCCGGATCAGCATGTCGTCGCTCTGACGCTGGAAGGCGGCCTGCGCACTGACTTCGCCCATGCGGCGGCGCTTTTCGGCCTGCTCGCCGCTGGAGCGGGAACGCGCCGTGGCTTCGAGGGCTCCGAGGGCGGGGTGATGCGCCAACGCGCGGGCCAGGGCCTGATCAAGCGTCAACACCGCCTCGGCGGCGTTCGAAAGGCTGGCCGGCGTGATGGCAAGAGTGGCCCCGGCCAGGGCCGCCAGAAGCCGCCTCATGACAGCACGCCCCGCAGAAGGACATCGAGCACGGCCTCGCCTTGCGAGGCGATCGGGGGCCGCTGTTGGACGAGGATGTGCCGAATGGTCAGGGCTTGAACGGCTCCCATCAAGACCAGGGCCGCGGCGTCCGGATGGAGGTCTTCCCGGACTTCACCTCGCTCCCGGGCCAGGGTGAGATAGGCGCGGAGACGGCCGAGCTGCTCACCGAGTAAAGCTTCCATTTCAGCCCGGATCTTGTCATCGCGGTTGTAGGCGGAATCCGAGAGGAAGAGGATCGTCACCCCATCCACCTGGTCGAGAAAGGCCAGCAGGCTGAACAGGAATTGCCGGAGAAAGACCTCGGGAGGGTCGGCCGGGTCGCAGCCTTCGTAGAAGGAGCTGAAACGGTCTCTCGTTCGTCGCACCAGGTGAATCACCAGGTCCTGCTTGTTGCGAAAATGGCGGTACATGGCGGGTTCCGTAAACCCCATCCGCTCGGCGACCCTCTTCATGGTCAGGGCGGCGATACCGTCCTCGATCAGCAGGGCCATGGCCTGGTCCAGGATCTCTGCGCGTCGCTGGTCCCCCATGGGGTGCTCCTTGAAGTTAGTTAGTGATAACCAACTTAGCGTCCCGCCTCGCGCCTGTCAAGGCGGGGCGCCGAAGACCCCGTCTCGATGGCCAATAAAGGACCGGAAAAATCCGTATTTATTCATGAATAAACCGTTGATTAGCTCTTCGGCAGGATCCTACGTTGTCCTAAACAGCCAAGAACAGACTGTGAGGAGAGGGCCGACGTGAGGAGACCAGGCAAGCGGTGGCACGTTCCCCTGTGGGCGCTGCTGATCGTTGCGACAGCACCGGGTTGGATACCGCCTGGCGGTGCCAGCCTGGCCGGCCCGGAACCGGAGTCCGGCCAAGCCCCATCGCCGGCCCTGGTCTGGCCCTTGCCCCCGGCCCAGCCACGGATTCGTTTCGTTCGCACCCTGCAAGGCTCGGAAGACTACCGCAAACCCCGTTCCCGCTTACGGCGCCTGTTGATAGGGCCCCAGAGAAAGCGGGGCGTCAGCCTGCGCAAGCCCTACGGTGTGACCGTCGACAAGCAAGGACGGATCTACGTCACCGACACGGGCAACGGCCGGATCGTGGTCTTCGACGAAGCCGCTCAGAAGGTGCGGCACCTGAAAATCGACCCCCGAGTGCGCCTCATCACTCCGATAGGGATTGCCGTCGACGACCGACAGCGAGTGTACGTTTCGGATGCCAAGCTGGACCAGGTTTTCCGCATCGCTCCCGGCGGAGCGGTGGAATGGGCCATCGGCCCCGTGGAGGGATTAAGAAACCCGACGGGCATCGCCCTCGATGCCGGTCGCTCCCGCCTCTACGTCGCCGACTCTCACCTGCACCGGATATTCGTCTACGACGCGGAAACCGGTCGTCACCTGGAGACCTGGGGCCACCGGGGCAACAGCGACGGCGCGTTCAATTTCCCCACCAACTTGACCCTCGACGCCCTGGGAAACCTGTGGGTCGTCGATACCGGCAATTTTCGTGTCCAGCAGTTTTCTCCCGCGGGTCGACATCTTCAGACAGTCGGGGGCCTCGGTGATGCTCCCGGCAGCTTCACCCGTCCCAAGGGTATCGCTATCGACCCCGAAGGACACGTCTACGTGGTCGATGCCGCTTTCAACAACTTCCAGGTCTTCAACGGCCAGGGCCGGCTCCTGCTGGCCGTCGGCACTCTGGGCCGAAGCGCAGGAAGCTTCTGGTTACCGGCAGGCATGCACATCGATGCCAAGGGCCGCATCTACGTCGTCGATCAGGTCAATCGACGCGTGCAGGTATTCGAATATTTGCCGCAGAGGGGCGCGGACCGGCCCCGGCAAGCAGCCATGGTGGAAATCCAGCCGACAAGTTCCGGCTCCGAGAGGGAAGGTGAGGAGCCGGATTCCAACCGTGATTCGTCATGAAAGCAGGGAAGGAGACACATCCATGAAACGCATCATGCTTCCTCTCGCCTTGATCTCTCTCGTCCTCGTCGCCGGTGTCACGTGGGTCGGGGCCCAGTCGAGCGTCGTGGATACGAAGCACAACCTTTCGTCCACCGCGGGTGCCGACCAGATCACCGACAAGTCCACCAACGAGGACCAGATCTGCGTCTTCTGTCATACGCCGCACCAGGCGAGTCCGGCGGCTCCGCTGTGGAACCACACCCAGTCTTCCACGGCGTCCTACGGGGTCTACACGTCGTCGACACTCGACGCCAGCGACGTGACCGATATCGGCGGCGGCACGGATGTCTCGAATCTTTGCATGAGCTGCCACGATGGCACGGTGGGGGTCAACGACCTTGGCAACCCGGCCAACGACACCGGCGCCAATCCCACCATGGGTTCGGGAACGGAACTCGACGCCTCCGGTCGCATTCAGTCCGGCCGTCCGACCAACATGGGTACGAGCCTGAGCGACGACCATCCCGTCAATTTCACCTATGACGCCGCCCTGGCCACCGCGGACGGTGAACTCGCCACACCGGATTCCACGTCCTACGTGGACGCCGCCCACACTGTTCCCCTTTTCGGCGGCAAGGTTCAATGCGCCAGTTGTCACGACCCCCATGACAACACCAATGAGCCGTTTCTCACCAAGTCCAACGCGGGCAGCCAACTCTGCTCGACGTGTCACGTGAAGTAGGGATGGTGGGCGAGGTGAAGTCGGGATCTCCGTGCAGTCCGGGAACAACTCCCTCTGTTCCCGGACTCCCGGGGGGGGTCCTCCTGTTATTCAGCCTTGCTCTTTTTACCTTGGGGCAGCATGGGCCCTGCCTGGCCCAGGTCGACGACGAGCCCGACAACATCAACTTCTTCGACATCAGCGGCTCGGCGGATTGGGAGTTGTATCGCAGCGCCAGCACTTCGGCCGCGACCTCGGCCTCTTCCAGGGCATTTCGTCAGAAATACTCCCTCGACTTGGCCGGGTCGATCTGGGACTATCGTTTCGCCCGTTACAATCTCGGTCTGGACATGTTTCGCACGGACCGCAGCGCGACCTCCGGCGCCGAGGATTCCGACACACTGGGCTACCGTGCGGCGGTGACCTTCTTTCCCGCCCGTTCCTTTCCGCTCAGGCTGCACGCCCGAAAATCCACTACCGACGTGGCGGCGCTGTCCCTGGCCAGCAGCGACCGCCAGACGGCTTCCTGGGGAGCCGAGTGGTCGCTCAACCTGCGTGGTGATCAGAACATCCGGGCCCAGTACGACCGCTCTTCCTACGACCTGACGTCCCCGGTTTCCCTGGCCGAACGCAGGCGCCACACCCTGCTCGAGTACCGCAACCGGGGAAGGAACAACGACTTCACCGTGCGGTACAGCGGAAGCCGGCAGGAGGAGCTCTTGTTGGGATCCCTCTTCGATCGCAAGGACTTCTCTCTCAGTGAACGCAGGCGCTTCTCGGACGACTCCACCCTCATCACTACTGTTTTCCACACCCTGTCGGACGCCCGCTTTTCGACGGGGCAAACCGACAGCCTGACGATTCAACGCGTCAGCACCGTCTATGACCATCCCCGCCGGGATCGCTTCGGGTGGAACGTCAGCTACGACTACAGCAGTAACGACGGCCGTTTCGTCGACTCGACGAGTCACCACCTTCGTTTCGCAACGAGGGTGCGTGCGGGAACGCACTGGGAGATTACCAACCAGCTCAGTGGCGGGCGGCTCGATACCCGCACGAGGGACGGTGAGCGGGGTGAGGATCTTCTCGGCGGTGGCCTGGGGGCGCGCTTCCACGGCCGGGTGGGAGGCGCCTCGGTGAGTGGATCGGTAGGGATCGGCGTGACCAAGACCCGCTTTGGCGACGGGGAAGAGCGCCGTTTGAGCCATTTCAACCTGGGGGGCGATTTTCGGCTGCCCCTGGGCGCCGCGATGGACTTCTTCGCCGAGGCGAGTTACAGCAACGACGAGAACGACGTCACCGGCGTGGGCTACTCCCTCGACGAGGTCCGGGCCACTGTGGGCCTCGAGGGGGGAATACGGCGCGGACTCCGGGGCCGGGCGGCGGTATTTTACGTGGACCGTAATCGGGACACCTTCGATTTCGGACTCCAGAACAGCCGGGAAACCGGCCTCGAGGCCTCCCTGTCGGGCCATCGAGGGGGACTGACGGTGACCTACAGCCAGCGGGATGGAGTCTCGGATTTCATCCCCGACCCGGCGGGCGGGTCGCCCTTTCTCCCGGGGAACGACCTGGTCAACAGGGCGGATGTGCTGGTCGTGGGCGGACATTGCAGGCTGCGTTCGCGCTTGAGTCTGCGGCTGCAGGCACGGGTGGAGGACCGGACCTTTTCGAGCATCGGTGATGAGCGGATCGTAAGCTGGCACCCGGAGGTCGAGTGGAGTTACGCGGTCTGGCGCTTTTCCGCCGGCTATGCCCACTACTCCCGGGACAACAGCACGAGCTTCTCGGACGACACGTGGCTGATTCGCATTTCGCGGCGCTTCTCTTGAGGGTGACGACAGAGATGCTTCGTCCGGTATGGAGACGGGTCGAGATTACGCGCGGGTCGCGGCCTGTCGCAATGGCCTTGCTGCTGGTGACGGTCGCCCTGGCGGCCACGTCCTGCCACCACGCTCCCATCGCGACTCCGGAGCGAATCGTCTGGCCTCCGCCCCCCGCTCCGCCGCGGATCGAGTACTTGCAGGAAATCCGTACGCCGCGGGATCTCGGCCTGGGCGGCAGCGCGATGCGCCGTTTTCTGGGTTGGATGTTGCACGGTCGTCAACGACATGGACTGGCCCGGCCGCTGGCCGTGGCGATCGACGGCGAGCGGTTGGTGGTGGCCGATCCCGACGCCCGCAGCCTTCATATCTTCGATCGGGGCAAGCGCCGCTATAGACGTCTACTCGCCGGTGGCAAGGTTCCGCTGATCTCGCCGGTGGCAGTGGCCCTCGACGGTGACGGATGGCTCTTCGCGTCCGATTCGGCGGCGGGGAGAGTGCTGGTTTTCGACGCCCGGACGGGACGCTTCGTGCGGGACCTGGCCCCGGATGCCGAATTCGAACGGCCCACGGGGCTGGCCTTCGATCGTCATGGAGAGCGATTGCTGGTGGTCGATACCCTCGCCCACCGTGTGCTGGCCTTCGACCGGCGGGGGCGCCGTGTCATGACCCTGGGAGGTCGGGGTACCGGCGAGGGAGAATTCAACTTTCCCGCATCGGTCACCGTGGGACCGGGAGGCCGGATCTATGTCGCCGACGTGTTGAACTTCCGCGTGCAGGTCTTCACGGCGGAAGGCGCGTTCATTCGCGCCATCGGTCACGCCGGCCGGGGGCCGGGCGCCTTCGACAAGATCAAAGGTCTTGCGGTTGACAGCGCCGGGCACCTCTACGTGGTCGACGCCCTCCAGGATGTGATCCAGGTCTTCGACGAGGATGGAAGGCTGCTGACTGGTTTCAGCCGTGGCGGATCCGGTGCGGGAGAGGTGTGGCTGCCCGCCGGGATCTGCATCGACCAGGGAGACCGGATCTACGTCGCGGATTCCGCCAATCACCGTTTGCAAGTGTTTCGTTTCATCGGCTCCGAGGGGGATGGGGCATGATAGGTTGGCGCCCTTCGGTCATCGCTGCTTGCGTCTTGCTGACAACGACTCTCGTGCCGGCCGGCGATATCGCGTCGAGCAAGCACAATCTCTCGGTCACCGGCCCGGGATCGATCACGGCGGATACCGAGGACCGCATCTGCATCTTCTGCCATACTCCGCACAACGCCAATCCAGCGGTGCCACTGTGGAACCATCAAACTTCCACGGCGGGCTACAGCACCTACACGAGCACCACTCTCGATGCGTCGACGCCGATCGGCAACCCGGACGGCAGTTCCAAGCTCTGTCTGAGCTGTCATGACGGCACGGTGGCTTTGGGGCAGACGGTGAACAACGGATTGATCGCGCTGAGCGGAGCGGGCGCGGGCGGAAAGATGCCGGCAGGGAACTCGAACCTGGGGGTCGATCTCACTGACGATCACCCGGTCTCCTTCCAGCGTAGCGGCGCGAGCACGGACGTGACGGATCCTCCCGGAGGCGACGCGGTGGAACTCGACTCCGCCGGGAAGATCCAGTGCACTGCTTGTCACGACGCCCACAGCGAAGACAACGACCCGGTGACCCGCAAATTCCTCGTCAAGCAGAACCGGGCGTCCGCCCTCTGCCTGACCTGCCACCAGCCCGACTACTGGTCGACAAACCCATCGGCACACCAGTCTTCTGCGGCGAGCTATACGTCCCTGGACGGCGCTCACACCGGCTACTCGACGGTTGCCGACAACGGCTGCGAATCGTGTCACCGGCCCCATTCCGGGAACGAACCCCAGCGGCTGCTGAAGGAAGTCGAAGAACAGACCTGCGCCGCATGCCACGATGGATCGGTGGCGGCGGTGGACATCGTCTCGGAGTTCTCGAAGGCGGCTTCCCATCCGACGTTTTCCACGACGCCTTCCGTGCACGATGCCTCTGAGGAGCCGAACGACCCTTCCTATCCCCTGCCGGAGATTTCCCCGGGCGCCAGCCGGCACGCGGAATGCCAGGACTGCCACAATCCCCACGCGAGTTTCGACCAGGCCGCTTCGACGCCGGGCGGGGTGACCGGCGCCCTGAGCGGCGTCTGGGGCATCGATTCCGCCGGGGCCAAGGTCGATCCGGCCCAATACGAGTACGAAATCTGCTACAAGTGCCACGCTGACAGTGCGAACAAGCCACAGGAATCGGGCCTTCCCAACCCGCCCTACTCGGCGCGACAGATCGTGCAGTTCAACGTGCGGCTGGAATTCGACCCCGGAAATCCCTCCCACCATGCGGTCGAGGCGGCGGGCGCGAACGCGGACGTTCCGAGCCTGTTGCCGGGATGGACAACCAGCAGCATCTTGCGCTGCACCGATTGCCACAACAACGAGAGCGGCCCGGGGGCGGGGGGCGGCGGCCCCAATGGGCCCCATGGCTCGATCTACCACCCGATCCTGGAGCGGCGACTCGACCGCGGAATCAACAACACGGGCACCAACTTCGACGCCATGTACGCGATGTGCTTCAAGTGCCACGATCGGGCGAGCATCATGGGCGACAACAGCTTCAAGGAGCACCGCAAGCATATTGACGGTGAAAACACTTCGTGTCTCGTCTGTCACGATCCCCATGGTGTTTCCGCCACCCAGGGCAACGCGACGAACAATTCACACCTGATCAATTTCGATACGGACTATGTGACGCCTTCTTCCTCCGGAATCCTGCGTTTCGAAGACCAGGGAACATTCAAGGGGCGTTGTTATCTCACCTGTCACGGCAAGAACCACAACCCCAAGGGCTACTGAGGAGTCGTCTGATGCCGAGTCGACGACAATCGTTCTTTTCGAATCTCGTGTTGCTCGCCGCCGGCGTGGCGTTGACGAGCGCGGGCTTCTTTCCGGTCGTGGGCCAGGAGTGCGTCGATTGTCATGACGACAAGAACGAGGGCAAGGTAGTGCATGCCGCCGTCAGGGATTTCGGCTGTGACAGCTGCCACACGGGTGATGCCGAAGAGCACGACATCGGCCTGGTGGCTGATGAAATCACCGAACTCTGCCTGGCCTGCCATGACGACCCGACCGATGGCATGGACTTCCCCCACGAGGCCCTGGAAATGGGCAGTTGCATCGACTGCCACGACCCGCACACGTCGAACCAGCCGCGCCTGCTGCTCGAGCCGGTCAACGCATTGTGCACCGCGTGCCACGAGGATCAGGGCGTGGACCTGAACCTGCCGGTCGGCCATGCGCCGCTGACAGTCGATGGTTGCACGGCTTGCCACATGCCCCACGGAGGCCATGCGCCGGCCCTCCTGAGGGCTCCGGCAAACGCCCTGTGCGAGGCGTGCCATGTACCGACCGCGGGAGCGACCAGCGCGCCGGAGGCGGTCTTCGCCGGCCACGAGTTGCCCGGGCAGCTTCTCGAGCAGGCGCCGCGGGTGCCGCTCTCCGCCGAGGGCCGCGATCATCCCGTACTCAAGCACCCGGTCGGCGGTGGCGATGACCCCCGTCGGGAGGGTCGTCCCTTCGGTTGTACGAGTTGCCACCGGCCCCATGGATCGAGCCACCGGAAACTGCTTGTCGCCGCATCGAGCTGGGTGCTCTGCATCCAGTGCCATCGCTAGCTGCCCGCTGCCGGGGTCTTTTTGGTGCGGGGAGACTCGGTCGATCGACCGACCGGAGTCGGCGTCGGGCGCGGACGGCGGCGGACCGGCGATGGTCCCCGGTCCGATCTGCGCGGGTCAGAGGGGCCGGAAGGTCCAGCGCAGCTTGACCGACAGTTGATCGCGTACGGGGCGCAGCGCCAGGGTGCCGACCTGGCCGGCGGGGTGCTCCCAGTCGTGGTTCCAGACCACGTAGAGTTCGTTGCCCGGGCGCAGCGTCCAGCGCAGGCGGGAGTTGAGGCCGAGGTTGCGGGATTCGGAGTCGTACTGGAAATAACTCGAGAGCAGCAGATCCGGGTTGAAAGCGTAGACCAGCTTGAGCTGCCACAGGCGCTGAATGAAGTCTCCGGCGGGGAGACTGCCGAAGTTGTTCTCGGCCTCGGCCTCGACCTGGAAAGCGCCACGCGGGCTGGTCCAGCGGAAGTAGGACTCGTACTCCCGCAGGCGTCCACCGTAGAAAGTACCGAACCAGACCCGCCCGCCGATCTGCCAGGCGCGGTGGCGGGATGACTGGGCCTCGACACGGTAGCGGGTGAAAGAATAGCCGCCGGGGGCGATGACGACGCCGGGAGCGATCTCGAAGGGCTGATCCAGGCGCTCGAAAAGGGGCATGACGTTCGCTTCGATGTGTTCGCCGGATTCGGTACGGGCGTTGAAGGGAGCGGAGAACAGTTTCCAGGATTCAGTACGACCCCGGGAGTCGAGTACGAGAGCCCCGTAGAGTTCGAAGAAAAACTGCCGCACCCAACCGAAACGCTTGCCCGTGGGGCGAGGTTGGTAGGCGCCGCCGCCTTGGTACCAACGGGTGCCCGGGCGCGGCAAGAAACCGAGGGCCGGATCGAGACCCCGACCGAATTCCTTGTAGAGCAGATAGGCGTCCCAAAGGTCGTTGGGGTAGTCCACTTTCAGGCCCCAGCCGGATCGCTTGCCGAGGGCTTCGCCGCCCTGGGAAAGAGCGGTCCAGGCACCCACCGAGAAGTTCTTGTCCCCGTGAAAGGTCGAGGTCTGCCAGAGCAGATCGACGCCGTAGAGGGCACGATCGCGCGCGCCGTCCGGATCTCCCCGGGTGACGATGGTTCCGAGGGTCAAGTGGTCGTTGGCGTCGAAGGTGACACGGCCGGCAAAGAGATTGGCGGCGGGAAGGGTCGGCGTGGAGGCGGTCTGGACGTCGAGCAGAGCCACCCCCCAGCGTCCGCTCTGGCCGAGCAGCTTGACTCCCGCGTCGATGGGAACCGGCTGTCCTTCGTGCAGCCCGATGCGCCGGGAAAAGAAGGGGATGAAGTCGGTTCTCAATCCGCTGCCAAAGGAGAAGAGATTCGATCCTTCGAGGAAGAAAGAGCGCTTTTCCGGGAAGAAGAGGGGAAAGCGGGTCAGGTTGACCTGCCGCGTGTCCACCTCGGTCTCGGCGAAGTCCGTATTGACAGTCAGAACCGCGGAGATCTCGGAGGTCAGGTTCCAGGTCACGTCGAGCCCTGCATCACCGGAGAGGTGGCTGGTGTCGGCGGCGAGGTCGCGGTCGGAACGCGCCAGGGCGTAGGGGCTGATGGAAACGCCCCGGCCCTGGCGGAGGCGGTCGACCCCCTCCAGGCGCCCGGCCCGGCGCAGGTCGATCAGTCGCGCATCGAGGGTGGCGGCGGTCCAGCGCAAGGTGAGCCGGTCGCGGGCGACATAGCGTTCCACGTTCAATCCCCAGGAGGGCGCGTGGGGGGTGAAGCGTAGGGTCTGGGCGGGAATGCGGATCTCCGCGGTCCAGCCGTCCGCCGTCCGCCGGACCCGGGCGTCCCAGATGCCGTCCCAGTCGGTGGAGACGCTTTCCGGTCCGGAGATCAGTCCATCGAGGCGCGCCCCGGCGGCGTTGACGCGGAAGAGATAACCACGGCGCTGGTCGCCGAGGGTCTCGAGGACCACGGCGACCGAGTCGTCGCCGTAGAGATCGCCGTCCCTTTGCATCGTGTGGACGGCGATCTTTGCGGGATCGGGGTCACGGCAGGTGAAGGCGACGAAGAGACTGGTTTCATCGGTCAACAATCGCACTTCCGTGGCGTAGACGGTGGGTCGACCGGGTTGGGGATCCTGCTGAACCAACGTGGCGATGACGCCGGCGCCGGCCCAGGCCGGCTCATCGAGGCGGCCGTCGAGCCGGATGGCGCTGCCGTCCGCCGTGCCCGCCACCACCCGCGCCGCATCGCCGGCCCGGGCGGGTGAGGCGGTGGCCGCCAGCAGCAGGGCGAGGGCTCCGACGGTTCGGCCCGGCACGCAAGAGAGCATGGATGAAGATCCCGGGGCCGGAGCCCGGATGAGGGCGGGGGGGCACGCACCCGCAGGTGCGAGGCGGTTCCATCCTAGAGGGATCTTCCCGGCGCAGCAACGGGGCCTGGCGACCGTGCCCGGCTTTGTCGTGGCCGCCAGGGCGCGTTGCCAGGATACTGGAAGGCGAATGGGCGATTGATCTCGACTCGTGTCCCGGCCCGGGAGAGGCTCCGCCCGGGTTTGCAGGCGCACGGTGGTCCACTCGCAGGGACCACCGGTATCGGCAGGAGGCAGCGCCTCTTCGACGGGGGGGCTTTCCGGGCAGGCGTGCCCGCGGGCGACGACGAGGGCGCGGCCACCTCGGCGGTTTCTTCGCCACGGGGATACGGCGACAACCGGCTCGACTCGCGGCCCGCCGGATTCAGCGGGGGCGCAGTATCGCCGCCAGCGCCCGGTGGACCAGGCGCGCGGCGATGTAGGCACTGGCACTGTGGCCCGGCATGGGGCACAACTCCACCACGTCCAGGGCCACGATGCGCCGGGCCTGCGCGACCGCGTCGATCAGCCGGACCACGTCGTACCAGCCCAGGCCGCCGGGCTCGGGGGTACCCGTGGCGGGCAGCAGGGAGGGGTCGAAGGCATCGAGGTCCACAGTCAGGTAGACCGGTTCACCGAGGGAGTCCACCACGGCCGGGATCCAGCTTTCCCGTGGGCGTTCCAGGATTTCGTGGGCGTACCACACCCGCCGTGGATCCAGCCCGGCCAGTTCCGACACGTCGACGGAGCGCAGGCCGACCTGGGAAATGGGGCACCATTGCCGGGCCCGGGCCATCACGCAGGCGTGGTTGAATCGTGAGCCTTCGTACTCTTCGCGGGTGTCGGCATGCGCATCGATCTGCAGCACGTTCAGGCCCTCGAAGCGCCGGGCCGCGGCGCGGATCGCGCCGATACTCACCGAGTGCTCCCCGCCGATGACCACCGGGAAGCGATCTTCCTCGAAGATGGCGCTCACCTCGGCTTCCACCCGGTCCGCCAGGGTCTCGGGATCGGTGTCACAGGGGATCGGCGGCCGGGTGGTGAAGCCCACCGAGTGGGGCTCCCAGCCGGTTTCGATGTCCCACGTTTCGATCGCGCCGGAGGCCTCGAGGAGGGCTGCGGGCCCCTGGTCGGCGCCCTTGCGCCAGGTGCTCGTTCCATCGTAGGGGACGGGTACGATGACCACCCGGGCGGCGGCGGGGTCGCTCTCCTCGGGGGTCAGGTCGAGAAAGGCACCAGGGTGGAAGGTCACGGATCGCTCCCTGTGCGCCTTACTCGAGGTAGGTATAGCCGTCGAGTTGCTGCTTGTAGAACGAGAGCAGGCGGCGCGAATGGGCCGGCGTCATTCTGCCGTCCCGAATCGATGTCTGGCAGTCCCGCATCACGCGGCTGTAGAGATCTTCGGCGTCGTATTGCACGTAACCCAGCACTTGCCGCGACGTGTCGCCCTCCACGGCGTCCTCGAGCCACCAGCTTCCATCGGGCTCGACCTTGATCTGGGCCACGTTGGTATCGCCAAAGAGATTGTGCAGGTCGCCCAGGGCCTCCTGGTAGGCTCCCACGAGAAAGACGCCCAGGTAATAGGGCTCGTCCGAACGTACGGGATGCAGGTCGAGGGTGCCCTGCACGCCGTCGTCGCCGATGAATTTGTCGATCTTGCCGTCGCTGTCGCAGGTGATGTCGGCGATGATGCCGCGGACGGTGGGTTCCTCGCCCAGGCGCTGCAGGGGCACGACCGGGTAGACCTGGGAGATGGCCCAGGAATCGGGCAGCGACTGGAAGAGGGAAAAGTTGCCGAAGTAGATTTCGGAGAGGGCGTCGGGGATGCCCTCCAACTCGGCCGGCACTTCCTCGAGACCGGGCAGGATACTGTTGATCCGCTGCAGGCAGATCCAGTAGAGCCGCTCGGCCAGCCCGCGCATCTCGATCGGCAGGTAACCGAGGCTGAACAGCTCGAGGGCGGAATCGAAGGCGTGGGTCGCATCGTGGAAGTTCTCCGCCACGCGCCCCGGTTCGATGAAGTCGAGGGTGTCGTAGAGGTCCCTAACCGGTTGGGGGACGGCTTCGTAGCGCTTCTCGATTTCCGCCAGGGGTGGGACCTTGCCCGCGGCGCGAGTTACCGAGGCGGTGCCGATCACGTCGAAGACCAGCACGCTTTTGTGGGCCACCATCGCCCGACCCGATTCGCTGACGATGGCCGGCGGGCGCAGCCCCGCCCGTTGGCAGACGGTGGTCAGGCGGTAGACGATGCTCGATGCGTATTCCCAGACGGTGTAGTTGATCGACGGGGCATGGCCCGTCTGGCTGCCGTCGTAGTCCACCCCCAGGCCGCCGCCCACGTCCACGTAGCGCAGGTCGGCGCCCAGTCTGGAGAGTTCTTCGAAGAGCCGGGAGAACTCGTCGATGGCGCCCTTGATCGCCCGGATGTCTTCGATCTGGCTGCCGATGTGGCAGTGGATCAATTGCAGGCGATCGAGCATCCCGCGCTCGCGCAGCAGGTCGACGATTTCCAGCAGCTCCGAGATGAACACACCGAACTTGGCCTTGGTGCCGGCGGACTCCCGCCAGCGCCCGGTGCCCTGGCTGGAGAGCTTGATGCGCACGCCGACGGTGGGACGGACTCCCATCTCGTCTGCCAGGTGGAGCAGCCGGTGCAACTCTTCGCCCGAATCCACGACGGCCACGATACGGCGGCCGAGCTGGGCGGCCATCAGCACGGCCCGGAGGAAACGCTCGCCCTTGAACCCGTTGCAGATGATCAGGCGGTCGTTCTCGCCGGCGGTCATCGCGATGACCGCCAGCAACTCCGGCAGCGACCCCACTTCCAGGCCGAACCCCAGTTCGCGGCTGGTGCGGAACACGCTTTCCACCACGTGGCGTTGTTCGTTGACCTTCGTCGGGTAGACCGCGATGTACTCGCCCTTGTAGTCGTTTTCGGCGATGGCCTTCTGGAAGCAGTCGTGGAGGAAGCGGAGCCGGTCTTCGAGGATGTGGCTGAAACGCAGCAGCACCGGGGGATTGATGCCGCGTTCCCGCAGGCCTTCGACGATTTCGTAGAGATCGGCGGCCTGCCGGCTCTCACCGTCGGGCAGTACGGCCATGTGTCCCTGCCCGTTGACGGTGAAGTAGCCACGGCCCCATTCGTCGATGCGATAGTGCTCGACGGAGCGCTGTACGCTCCAGCCGGACGGCTTCTCGTGGCTGTCGGAACCCATCGGCCTGGCCTCCACGGCTGCCCGCGCCTCAGCGCAGTTCCGCCGCAGGCTGCTCGAAGACGATGTCCACCGGGATGCCGGCCCGGCCCAGGCGCTGAAGATCGGCCTCGAGTTCGGGGCCCATCACGCCGTAGCGTTCGATCAGGGCCTTGGCGCCCTCGTAGTCGCCGTCGCCCTGCAGGACGAGGATCTTCCGGGAGAGAGCATGCATCGCCTCGGTCATTTTGGCCGCGTCGATGCGATAGGTGCCGCTGGCCGCATCCCGGGTGAAGGCCCCCATCTCTTTGAAGAAATTGAATCGCACCAGGTTGGCCCGTCCGTGGGCGCTGGCCGCGCCGAAACGGATCGAGCGGAAGATGCTGGCGATGAAGGTGACGTAGTTGTCCATCAGCGGGCTGTCGCCCAGCTCGCCCATCTCGTGCAGGCGACCGACCATGTACAGGCCGAGCACGTCCGCCTTGCCCTCTTCGAGGGCCGAGGCCTGTTCTTTCATCGCCCGTCGAACCGTGCCCCGCCCGTCAATCGTGTTCTTGATGCCCAGCCCGTGGGCCACCTCGTGGAACATGGTGTTGGCGAAGAAGGCGTCGAAAGTGACGTGCCTGCGCTGGTCTTCGGCGATCAACTCCTCGGCGATGGGGA
The DNA here is from genome assembly GCA_030949985.1 of Acidobacteriota bacterium. Classification (NCBI taxonomy): domain Bacteria; kingdom Pseudomonadati; phylum Acidobacteriota; species Acidobacteriota bacterium. The sequence continues at coordinate 36,364 of JAUZRX010000027.1, read as the reverse complement.
CCAGGATCTTGTCGAACTTGGCCCGCATGGCGTTTTTGAGCTGCAGTCGCCGCGAGCCGCGAGTGAGCTGCACCTCCTCGTCGTTGGGAAGGTTGATGGCGATGGTCTTCGAGCCGGCGTTGCAGTCCCCGGCGTAGAAGAGAACGTCATAGGCGTTGAGTTCCGAGTCGGTGCCGGGCGTTTCCTGCTTGTAGGCGGCATCCACCGGCAGGCCCCGCTGGAGTTCGGGCAGGAAAGCGGAGTAACGCTCCAGGCGCCGGCTCCAGTCCATGTCCTTGACCAGCACATAGGCCTCGAAGGCGGCCTTGTAGCCGAAGAGCTGGTCCTCGTAGGTTTCGATGGGGCCGATGACGATGTCCAGCATGTTGGTCTTCATCTCCATCCAGGCCATGTCCGACGGTTGGTAGAGATCGCTCTCGAGGGCGTCGGCCCTCAGCTCGAGATAACGCCGAAGCTGCTCGTTTTCGGCCAGGGCCGCCGCCTCGCGCAGCTTGGCCGCCGCGACGGAGACTTGATCGTGGAAGAACCGGCTGTAGGGGATGGCTTGCAGGCTGCCGTCGTCGCCGCGACGGACCATCGTGTAGAGGCTGCGCAGCGCCGCGCCCTGCTCTTCGTCCTGAGCGGCGGCCTCTTCGAATTCTTCCCGGGTCATGTCCGCTGGATAGAAATTGGCGCCTGCGGGCTTGGGGCCGATGCCCTCGAGAAAGGGACGGTTGGCGTCGAGGCGGTCCCAGGGGCCGTAGTTGATCTCGGCGAAGCGCCTGAGGCCGGGGTCGTCGATGGAGGCCAGCCACTCGTCCTTCTCGCCCCAGGCCTGGATCCAGAAGGCCTGGTCCATGGCCCGGGCCGCTTCCACCAGCAGGGGCAGCATTTTGCGCTGAGACTCGCTGAGTCGGTTGAAATCGGTGGTCAGGGGGAAGGTCGTGTACTTCGACAAGAGCTTGTCCGCCGCGGGATGCGAGGCGGACTCTCCCGTCCCGCCGGGAGACGAGCAGGAGAGGAGGGAGAGGCAGAGAGTCGCGAGCAGCAGGTAGCGCATGACGTGGAACTCCTTGGGCGCACGGCGGCGCGGCGGGTCGCCGGCAAGCCGGGCGCGGGGAGCCCCTATTCTGAGGCCACCGCGGGCGTTTGCGCTACGACGATCGTCTGCCCCGGCGGTCGGCCGCCTCGAGCGACCGCTTCGACGACCCGGGCGCGCCGGCCTCGCCGCGGCGCAGGGAGTTTCTCGCAGAGCGGGGCATCGACGCCGAGACCCCTTTCGGCGCGGGCAGCGACGCGGAGGCGATCCGCGTGGCACGGCGGGGTTTCAAACGCCTGGTGTGCCCGAAGGGGACCGATGACCCGGCATGGACGCTGATGTTGTAGTCTCCCCATCCGACCGGTGCGAGCCGGGTTCGAGGCGGAGGAGCCCGATGCAGATCGTCCTGATGCGCCATGGCATCGCCATCGACCACGCCGATCCCCACTGTCCCGACGATTTTCACCGGCCGCTGACCGAGCAGGGACGCGAGCGCACCCGGCTGGCGGCCCGTGGGCTGGCCTGGATGGGAGTTCGTCCCGGGGCCATCGTCTCGAGCCCGCTGGTGCGGGCGCAGGAGACGGCCACCATCGTCGCCGAGGAACTGGGCTTCGACCCCGGAAAGGTCGCCACCACCGGTGCCCTGTCCCCGGCGGGAGATCCGGGGCAGCTCCTGGCGGAAGTGCGCGCCCTCGGGGTGGAGTCCGTGCTCTGCACCGGGCACCTGCCCGGCATGGACCTGATCGTCGCGGCGGCCATCGGCAGCGGACGGCGCCCCTTTACCAGCATGAAGAAAGCCGGGGCCGTGTGCATCGAGCTGTTTCCCCGGGGATGGGCCCAGTTGCACTGGCTCTTGCCGCCCCGGGCCTTGCGCCGCCTGGGGGGCGCCCGCCGGCCCTGACCCGTTGCGCGCGACGGGTGTTTCATGACGGGGGGTCAGACGTCGCCGGGTTGACGCTCGACCTGGTAGACCTTGCCGCCGTCCCGGTCGATGGCGCTGAGGCGACCACCGTAGACACAGCCCGTGTCGAGACCCACGGCCCTCCGGCCCAGGTGCAGGCCGAGCGCCGCCCAGTGGCCGAAGAAGATCCGCGTCGAGTCCCAGCTCTCGTGCTGCCGTTCGAACCAGGCGCGATAGTGGGAAGGCGCCTGGTCGGGGGAGCCGGTGTAGGGGAAGACGGGCCGGCGTCGGGACTCGACCATGCGCAGGCGTGTGAGAGTCTGGATCACGAAGGCGTGGCGTTCGGCGGGAGGCAGATTGTCCTTCCACTTGCGGGGCAGGGTGCCGCCGAAGAGCAGCTCGAGGATCGGCTCGCGCAAGGCGCCCGCCAGGGCGGCATGGGCGTCACGGGCCAGGTCCTCGGTTTGCGGGCGACTCCAGCAGGGCAGAACCCCGGCGTGGACCAGCACCTTGTCGCCCTCCACGTAGAGCAGGGGGCGGGCGGTGATCCACTCGATCACGGCGGGCAGGAGTTTGGCGCCGAAACGTGCCGCGAGTTCGTCCCGCCCCTTGCTGCCCCGCAGGTGGTAGCGGGCCAGGATCGCCAACTCGTGGTTGCCCAGGACGGTCACCAGTCGCGAGCCCTGGTCCATGGCCCAGCGCAGCACACCGCTGGAGTTGGGGCCACGGTTGACCAGGTCGCCGACCTGCCAGAGGCGGTCGGTGGCGCCCATCGGCAAGCGGCCGAGCAGGGCGTCGAGGCTCGCCGCGCAGCCATGGATATCGCCGATCACAAAGGTTGCCATGGGGCGATACGTTAACATTCACCGGGCGCGGCGGCCCCCGTTCCCGGCGCCCGGAGAGGAACGACACGTGGAACACAGGCCCCCCCAGGGCACCTTCGCAGCCATCGACCTGGGCTCCAACAGCTTTCACATGCTCATCGCGCGGGTGGTGGACGGTGAAATCACCCCCGTCGATCGTCTGCGGGAGTGGGTTCAACTCGGCGCGGGCCTCGACGAGAAGAACCGGCTGCGGCCCGAGGCGGAAAGGCGCGCGCTGGCTTGCCTGCAGCGCTTCGGCCAGCGCCTGCAGGATCACCCCGCTTCGGCGGTGCGGGCCGTGGGCACCAACGCTTTGCGCAAGGCGCGCAACGCGGAGGGCTTCCTGGACCGGGCCCGCCAGGCCCTCGGCCACCCGATCAAGATCATCCCCGGCAGCGAGGAGGCGCGACTGATCTACCTCGGTGTGGCGCACTCGTTCTACGACGATGCCCATCGCCGCTTGATCGTGGACATCGGCGGCGGTAGCACAGAGTGCATCCTGGGCACGGGCTACGACGTGGAGCGCACGGCGAGTCTCTACATGGGCTGTGTCTCTTTCACCGAGGCCTACTTCCCCGGGGGCAAGATCCGGCCCCAGCGCATGAAGAAGGCTGTCATCGCGGCGCGGTTGGAAATGCAGAACATCGAGCGGGACTTCCTGGACCGACCCTGGAGTCGCGCCATCGGGGCTTCGGGAACGATTCTCGCCATCGAGGAGGTGTTGCGCCGGGCCGGATGGACCGACCGGGGTGTCAGTCGGGAAGGGCTGGAAAAGCTGCGCGAAGCCCTGCTGGCGGCGGGGCAGGCGGAGCAGGTGCGTCTGCCCGGACTGCGGGCGGACCGGGCGGCGGTGCTCCCCGGGGGCGTGGCGATCCTGCTGGCGATCTTCGAGAGCCTGGGCCTCGAAGAAATGCTCACTTCTCACGGCGCTCTGCGGGAGGGTCTGCTCTACGACCTGGTGGGTCGGCTGAGCGACGAGGACGTGCGGGAGCGCACCATCGAGCGTTTCATGGAGCGCTACCGAGTCGATCGCGAGCAGGCCGGACGCGTCGATCGCACGGCCCAGGATCTGCTCGGCCAGGTGCTCGAGGCCTGGCAGCTCGACGAGGCCTACGCCCGCCGCAACCTGCGCTGGGCGGCGAGCCTGCACGAGATCGGCCTGGCCGTCTCCCACAGCGGCTTCCACAAGCACGGGGCTTACCTGGTGGCGCACTCCGACATGGCGGGCTTTTCCCTCGGGGGGCAGCAGACCCTTTCGACTTTGATTCGGGGTCATCGGCGTAAGCTCACGCCGGCGATCTTCGAGCCGCTCCAGCCCTCCAGGGCCCAGCGAGCCCTCAGGCTCTGCCTGCTGCTGCGCCTGGCGGTGCTGCTCAATCGCTCCCGCACCTCGCGCCCCCTGCCTCCCATCCGCCTCAAGGTCCGCAAGAAAGGGCTCCGCCTGGCCTTCCCCGAGGGTTGGCTCGAGGGGCATCCCCTGGTGCAGGCCGACCTGGAGCAGGAGGTCCGCGCCTGGGCGGCGCTGGATCTGCACCTGGAGTACCGCTGAAGAGCGCGCCCCCGGGAGCTTGTGCTAAGTTCTGGCGGTCTTGCGGGACCTGCGGCCCGGAAGGGAGGCTGGAGATGGCGCCGATTCACGACCATGTGCTCTCGCTGGTGGGGACCACCCCCCTGGTCCGGCTCAACCGGGTCACCGAAGGGGTGAAACCCGAGATCCTGGCCAAGGTGGAGAGCTTCAATCCCGGTGGCAGCATCAAGGACCGCATCGGCATCGCGATGATCGAGGCGGCGGAGGAGTCGGGTGCGCTGAAGCCCGGCGGCACCGTGGTCGAGGCCACCGCCGGCAACACGGGAGTCGGCCTGGCGCTCGTCTCGGCGATCAAGGGTTACCGTTGCATCTTCGTTCTGCCGGACAAGATGAGTGATGACAAGGTGCGCCTGCTCGAGGCCTACGGTGCCGAGATCGTTCGCACCCCTTCGGATGTTTCCCATGACTCCCCCGAGCACTACTCCCGGGTGGCCGCCCGCATCGCCCGGGAAACTCCGGGGGCCTGGCTGGCGGACCAGTTCGAAAACCCGGTCAACGTCCAGGCCCACTACCGGGGCACGGCGCCGGAGATCTGGAAGGACACGGAGGGCAAGCTGGACGCCTTCGTCGGCGGCATGGGGACCACCGGGACGATGATGGGTGTCGCCCGCTATCTCAAGGAGCGCAACCCCGGCATTCGCGTGGTGGCGGCCGACCCCCCCGGCTCGGTGTTCGGTGGGGGCGAGGTCGGCGGCTACCTTGTGGAAGGCATCGGCAACGATCACCACCCCGGGATCTACGATCCCGACCTGGTGGACGACTTCATCTATGTTCCCGACGCCCGGGCCTTTCACCTGGCCCGGAGGCTGGCCCGGGAGGAGGGGCTGATGGTGGGCGGCTCTGCGGGTACGGCCCTCGGCGCGGCTCTCGAAATCGCCCGGGACATGGACGAAGGCCAGCGGATCGTGGTGATGTTCGCCGACACGGGGCGCAATTACCTGGGGAAGGTCTTCAACGACACGTGGATCCACGAACAGGGGCTGGAGGAAGAGGCATGAGGCCCAGGCGCTTTGCAACGCGGGCGGTCCACGAGGGGCAGCACCCCGACCCCCGCACCGGCGCGGTGAACGTGCCGATCTGGCTGAGCACCACCTTCAAACAGGATGGCATCGGCAACTTCCGCGATGGCTTCGAGTATTCCCGCACGGGCAATCCTTCCCGGCGCTCGCTGGAGGCCACCTTGGCCGGCCTCGAGGGCGGCGCCTTCGGAAGCTGCTTCGCCTCCGGCTCGGCGGCGGCGGCGGCCGTGGCCGACCTGCTGCGCCCCGGTGACCACCTGCTGACCACCATCGACGTCTACGGCGGCACCTTCCGCCTGTTTCGGGACGTCTACGCCAAGTACGGCATCGAGTTCGAGTTTCTCGACACCGCCGACGCCGACGCACTGCTGGCCAGGGTGCGCGACGAGACCCGCATGATCTGGGTCGAGTCGCCGACCAACCCGCTGCTCAACATCCACGACATCCGCAGGCTGGCCCAGGGCAAGCCGGGGGACGTGCTGCTGGTGGTGGACAACACTTTCGCCACCCCCTGCTTCCAGCGGCCCCTGGACCTCGGTGCCCAGATCGTCGTGCACTCCACGACCAAGTACCTCGGCGGTCACAGCGATGTCGTGGGGGGCGCGGTAGTGACCTCGGACCCGGAGATCCACGAGAAGATCGCCTTCTATCAGAACGCCGCCGGAGGCGTGCCCTCGCCCTTCGACTGCTACCTGTTGCAGCGGGGCCTCAAGACTCTCCCCGTACGCATGCAGCGCCACGAGGAGAACGCCCGCCGCGTGGCTGCCTTCCTCGCGGCTCACTCGTCGGTGAAGAAGGTCTACTTCCCCGGTCTACCCGACCACCCGGGGCACGAGATCGCCCGCCGGCAGATGAGCGGCTTTTCCGGCATGGTCTCCTTCGTCATCGAGGGCGGTCGGGCGGCGGTGGACCGTTTCTTCGAGCGCACCGAGCTGTTCACCCTGGCCGAATCACTCGGCGGCGTCGAGTCTCTCTCCTGCCACCCCTACACCATGACCCACGGCACGATCCCCCCTGCCGAGAAAGAGCGTATCGGCATCAGCGAAGACCTGGTGCGCCTGTCGGTGGGTATCGAGGACGCCGAGGACCTGATTGCCGAGCTGGAAACCGCGCTGGGCTGACTCCCCGGGCCTCAGCATGGGCGATCTCATGCGGCTGTTGGGACTTCGGCTTCGTTCACCCGATCTATCCGCCATGCTGCGCACGACGTATAGGTCGCTATTCGTTGGCTGGATAAAGGCAGGGGGAGGTTGTCGCCGGGAGCCTTAAGGAAGTCGTTGAGCAGAACGATACGCCCGCCGGTCGCGTCTTCGGCCTCTCCATACAGGCTCTGATCATCCTATCGCTTGCATCCTTCTCGATTGAGACGCTACCAGAACTCCGGCCCGGCACTCGGCAGCTCCTCAATGTCGTTGAAGTGGGCTGTATCGCGATCTTCACCGGGGAGTGCCTGCCTCGCATCGTAGTGGCGACGCGGGGACTGCGCTTCGCCTTCAGCTTTTTCGGTCTGATCGACCTCGCGGCCATTCTGCCGTTTTACTTGGCCTCCAGCCTCGACTTTCGTTTCCTTCGCGCCTTCCGACTCCTTCGACTCTTTCGAGCGCTCAAGCTTTTCCGCTACAGCAAGGCCATTCAGCGTTTCCAGCGCGCGTTCGTGATCGCGAAGGAGGAGCTGGTTCTCTTCGCTTTTGTAACACTGCTCCTTTTGTACTGCTCGGCTGTTGGAATCTACTACTTCGAAAACGCAGCTCAGCCTGAAGCATTCGCATCAGTCTTTGACGGCTTGTGGTGGGCTGTCGCGACCTTGACGGCCGTGGGCTATGGCGATGTGTACCCCGTGACGGCCGGCGGTCGCCTGTTTACGTTCATCGTGCTCATGGTCGGCCTGGGCGTCGCTGCGGTGCCTACCGGGCTCGTGGCTAGCGCTCTGTCCGAGGCCCGGGAGGAGGAGGGTGCTGGCAACGATGGCTGAAAGCCTTCGAGATGGTACGAACCGGGGATGTACAGCGTGGCCATCTGGTTCCTGTTTGGCAAGCGATGCATCATGAGAGAAGTGGGTATAGCAGGTATATCAATTTAACTTCTTGATCGAAGATTGCAAATAGGTTAATTTCTGTCCGCTCGACTCCTGCAGTGCCGCACCCGAGGGGGGTAGGCATCGGCCGCGCTCGAGGCGTTTGGCGAACAGGCAGAAGCCGGTACGGTTCCGCGTCACAAGCTTGAGAGAGTTGCCGCGTCGATTGAAGAAGACGAATAGCGTGCTGGACAAAGGGTGCTCTTCCAGGACGCCCATGGCCAGCGCAACGAGTCCACCGAAGGGTTTTCGCATATCGACAGGGTCCCGGCAGGCCGGAATGCGGCGGGGCGCCGGCCTGCATTTTTGACGGTGGGTTGACAAGGCTTCTGGATCTGCGTATAACTGCGCCGAGCTTACGAGTTATGCACCCGGGGGCGGGGGGCCGCCGGGGCGGCATTTCATTCTTCCCCGAAGGGGGCGCCATGCGCGTGTTCTTTGCGGTTTTCCTCGTTCTTGTGTCGGCGCCGCTCCTTTTCGCCCAGCAGAGCGCGAGCTACCGGCTCGACGAGCATGTGGTCAACCTGGGTGGCCGTCCGGACGACGGGGTGACGGCGAGTTCGGCGAGCTTCCGGATTTCGCTCGACAGTCTGGGGGAGGCGGTGGTGCGGACAGGTCTGTCGTCATCGTCGTTCCGGATGGACGGTTCGTTCGGCAGTGCGTACCCGCCACCCGAGGAGGTGCTGGGCCTGCGGTTCACGGACAGCACGACATTGGCGTGGAATCCGGAGAAGTCGGTGGGCGTGTACGACGTCTACCGGGACCCGCTCGCCGCGCTTTCGGGAGGTGGCTACGGGACCTGCTGGCAGCAGGATCTCGTGGGCACGACGACGACGGATCCGGACGTGCCGGGGGCGGGGGGAGGCTATTTCTACCTGGTGACGGCGGAAAACCGCCTGGGAGAGGAGGGCACGAAGGGCCGCGACAGCGGTGGGGGTCCCCGTGACGGGGCCGTCTGCCCGTGATGATGAGGAGATGGCGAGATGATTCGATCGGAGAGGCCTGTTGTGAGGATCCCGGCCGTCCTGGCTCTGGTGCTGGGGCTCGCTGCCGGTTTGGCGCTGGCGGCGGATCCGCCGGACCGGATGCATTACCAGGGTGTCTTGCGGGACGCGTCCGACGCTCCGCTCGACGGCGACTACGACATGGTGTTCCGCTTCTGGAGTGCCGATGTGGCCGGTGACGAGATTCTGGTCGACCGACACGTGGCGGTGAATACCCAGGCGGTGACGGTGGCGGGCGGTCTGTTCAGTGTCCAGCTCGGCACGGGAGAGGTGCTCGACGGATCCGGGCCGGGGACGTACACGACGCTCTCGCAGGTGTTTGGCGACTATGGGGACATGTGGCTCGAGGTGCAGGTCGGCTCGGAGACCCTCTCGCCGCGGATCCCGGTGGCTGCGGCGGGGTGGGCGCTGAACGCGGGTCGTCTCGCCGGTCGTCCGGCGGGAGAGTTTCTCGACACGTCGTCGGCCACCCAGACGAAGATGGGCAAGCTGGCTGTCGATGCGACCGGGCAGGCGAGCTACGGGATCGAGGGTGCGGGCGACACGGCCGGCGGGTGGTTTCGCGACGCCGACGGCAGCGGCTATGCGTATGTGGGCATCGGTGACGTCGGAATCGAGGGCCATGGGGCCTTCAGGGGCGGTTTTTTTTCGGATAGCGACAGCAGCGGGTACGCGTACGTGGGAAACGGCGACACCGGGATCGTCGCGTATGGAAACATAAGGGGCGGTTCCTTTCACGATCGGGACAGTAGCGGGTACGCGTATGTGGGGACCGGCGACACCGGAATCGAGGCTTATGGAAACACGCGGGGCGGCTACTTCAAGGATCGTGACGGCAGCGGCTACGCGAACGTGGGAATCGGCGACGTCGGAATCCGGGCATATGGAAACGCGCAGGGTGGTTACTTCAAGGATCTCAACCAGAGCGGTTACGCGAACGTGGGAATCGGCGACGTTGGCATCGAGGCGTATGGGACCTTGAGGGGAGGGTACTTCGCGGACAGCAACGGAAGCGGTTACGCGAACGTGGGAACCGGTGACGTTGGCATCGAGGCGTATGGGATCTTGAGGGGGGGGCACTTCTCGGATAGCAACGACACCGGGTACGCGTACGTGGGGAACGGCGACTTCGGAATTCGAGCGTATGGAAGTGACTCCGGCGGCTACTTCAAGAATACGATCAGCAGCGGTTACGCGAACGTGGGTGCTCGCGACGTGGGAATAGAAGCGTACGGCAACTTGCGAGGCGGCTACTTCAAGGACAGCGACAGCAGCGGGTACGCGTATGTGGCTATCGGCGATCGCGGGATTCATGCATATGGCAACTTCGCAGGTGGCTATTTCGAGGATCTCAACTCCGGTACGTACCTGGACGCAAGCGTCGGCGCGTCATCGACCAGGGGCAACGGAGCGAAGAACTTCGTCCAGAACCACCCCTACGACCCGACCCGGAAGATCGTCTACACCTCCCTCGAGGGGAACGAGGCGGGGACCTACGTCCGCGGCAGCGCGCGGCTGGTCGATGGCGCGGTGCGGATTCCGCTCGACGAGACGTTCGCCTGGGTGACGAACCCGGACGTCGGGCTGACGGTCCAGCTCACGCCGCGCGGCCGCTCCTGCATCCTGTACGTGACCGCCGTCGGCACGGAGATGCTCGAAGTGTTGAGCGACGATCCGGCTTGCGCCGGCGCCGCCTTCGACTACCTGGTCCAGGGGCTGCGGATCGGCTTCGAGGGGATCCCGGTCGTCCAGCCGAAGGAGGCCGGCGAGGAGGCGCCGATCCCGTCGATGGCTGCGTACCGCGCGCTGGTCGAGCGGCAACCGGAACTCGTCGCGTTCACGCCGCTCGAGCGGTTCCGGTCGATGCCGGCGGTGGCGTTTCCGGAGAAGGTCGCCCCAATCGATCTTTCTCGAGCCCGCGCTCTCGTCGCGGCGATCCACGAGTTCGACCCGGCGGTCGATGCGACTCCCGACCCGGAGGAGCTTGCCGTGACCGCAGAAGGGGCCGATCCTGCGGGGCAAGACACACCCCCGGATGCCGAGGCGCCGGAGCAGCGCACTGTTGGCCCGGTAGAGCGTGGGGCCCGCGCTGCGGCCGTGGTCCCGGTTCCGGAGGATCGGGCCGAGCCGGCATCCCCGCTCCCACCGGGCGCGGTGCTGATGACGGTCACGGGGCCGGTCGAGCCCGGGGTGCTGCTCACGCTCGATTCGGAGCGTTCCGGGTCGTTGCGTACGGCGGCCTCGGCCGCCGATCCGGGCGTGGTCGGTGTCGCAGCGGGCAACTCGGCCGGTGACGGTGCGGCAGAGATCCCCGTGCTGACCTACGGAATTGCAGAGGTCCGCATCGACGCCGGGTACGGATCGATCCGTCCTGGCGATCTGCTCACCAGTTCTCCGACGCCGGGACACGCGATGCGCGCGATCGAGGTCGTCCCGGGGACGCTGGTCGGCAAGGCGATCGATGGGTTGGATACCGGCACGGGCAGGATCCGGGTGCTGCTGATGGCGCGCTGACCGGTATCCGCGCTGGCTCCGTCCCGGTTGCACGCTAGCGGTCGTCGGCTTGTTTCCGTGCACCGTGGTGTGACCTCGTAGCGAGTTCCGAGTGGAGGCGTCTCCAGAGGCGGGAGATCGTCTACTTCCCCGGTCTACCCGACCACCCGGGGCACGAGATCGCCCGTCGGCAGATGAGCGGCTTTTCCGGCATGGTCTCCTTCGTCATCGAGGGCGGTCGGGCGGCGGTGGACCGTTTCTTCGAGCGCATCGAGCCGTTCACCCCGGCCGAATCACTCGGCGGCGTCGAGTCTCTCTCCTGCCGCCCCTACGCCAGGACCCATAGTACGATTCCCGCCGTCGAGAAGCAGCGCATCGCCATCACCGAGGATCGGATTGGCGAGCTGGGGGCCGCGTTGAATGACTATTGGTGCGCTTCTCCGGAGAGACTTCTTCGTGCGCCTCGCAAGCGGCGTCTGACGGGAGCGCGCATCCACCGGATCCTGGGCACTGAGGGGCTGGAGGTCTCGGAGCGGACGGCGCGGACAGGGGGCCGCGAGGTGCACCGAGCGTTGCGGGATCCGCTGGAGCGGGCTTGACTTCCGCTGGCCTGCGCCCTGGGGATGGACGCCGAGGTTGACTTTTTCGAGATCGAGGTGATCGATGAGGCGGCAGGGGCGGGGCAGGCGGCGCGTGTTGCTGGTGCGGGCCTGCCGGCCAGGGCGCTGCTTCAATTGCCGGGTGGGTCAGATTGGGTTTGCCGCGCTCGGAAGGGGACGTAACGGCCAGCGCAGGTCAGGCGGGCGACGCCTCGTAGCCCAGAGAGCGGACTCGGGCACAGAGTTCTTCCACGTCGAGATCCTCGCCCTGGACCCGGGCCTGGGCAGCGGACAGGTCGACCTCGGCCCGGGTCACTCCCGGCGCCTGAGCGAGGGTGCGCTGGACGCTGCCGGCGCAGTGATTGCAGGTCATTCCCTCGATCTTCAAGGTAAGGGTTGCTGGGGGGTTCATCGTCGTCTCCGTCTCTTGTTTCGCCGGGCGTCGCCTGGAGTAGAGGGCGTAGCCCAGCACGCCGACCAGGGCCACGGCGAAGAGCTGATTGACCCAGCTCGGCAGCATGGCCCCGTGGCCGAGCATCTCCCGGGCGGCCAGCTTGCTGACCATCAGGTCGAGCAGCGCGCCGGTCCCCAGGGCAGTCAGGCAAACGCTGGCCAGGTAAACCAGGGCCGTCTTGCGTCCCAGCACCTTCCAGATCGTGGAGATGGTGGCGGCGTTGGTGGCGGGCCCGGTCATCAGGAAGACCAGCGCTGCGCCCGGGGAGATGCCTTTGAGCAGCAGGGCGGCGGCGATGGGTACCGAGCCCGTTGCGCAGACGTAGAGGGGGACGCCGATGACCATCATCGCCAGCATCGCCCCGAGCCCCGTACCGAGGTAGTTCATGAAGAAGTCATTGGGCACCACTGCGGCGATCACCCCGGCCAGGAGCAGGCCGATGATCAGGGCTTGGGCGATGTCTTCGGGCAGCGTGACGAAGCCGTAGCGCAGAGCGCGGTACAGGCGGCCCCGGGAAGCCGCCTCGTCCGAGCAGCAATCGTCGCTGCACGAGGGCGCCTCGTCGTCGGGCGCCTCAACTCCGGTTCGGTCCTCCCTCTCGAGCAGCGAAACGGCGGTTCCACCGAGCAGGCCCGAGACCAGGGCGGCGATGGGACGCACGACCGCCAGCAGGGGGCCGAGCAGGCTGTAGGTGACCAGGATCGAATCCACGCCGGTCTGGGGTGTCGAGATCAGAAAGGATGTGGTCGCTCCGCGGCTGGCGCCGTGGCGCCGAAGAGAGACACCCACAGGAATCACTCCGCAGGAGCACAGGGGCAGGGGAATGCCGAACAGAGAAGCCTTGATGATCGCCCAAAGACCCCGGCCGCCGAGATGGCGCTCGACCACCTCCGGGGGGACGAAGACGGAGAGCAGCCCCGCCACCAGGAAGCCCAGCATCAGGTAGGGCGCCATCTCCGCCAGGCTGGCCCAAGTCTCGACCAGTACGGTCTGTATCCAGGGCATGGTTTTTCGTCTCCAGCAGAACGACGATCCTGGTGGACCGGAGCGCCGTCCTTCCACTCGTTGCGGGAGGGATGCGCTGTGCTCACCACCTCCCCCGCACGAGGCCATTGTCCCAGAAGGTCGTGGTTGTGGCCACGGTCGGGGTGGGCCTCCCGGTTCCGGGTGGCCCATGATAAGCGCTGGCCTGCGGATTGTCGGAAGGGCCGACGACGGCTCTCTGCAGGGGACGGCGCGGCCCCGACGCCAACCTGTTCGGGGACGCCGCTGCAAGGCCGTTCACCGCTGCGCGCCCCGGCATCGGCGCCTTCGTTTTTTTACCAGTTTTTTGCGGACGCTTCCCTCGCTTCCCTCCTGTCCCGGGAAACGGCTCTCTCGATCCCGCCAGGATTCGGCGCGCCATCATCCCCAGTCAGTACGCCGGGAAGCATCTGCTGTTCATGCTGCGGCGAACCCAGGCGGCGTCGATGCCCCCCGGAAGAGCGGTTCAGGTTTGGCAGCGGAGTTCGACCCCCTCAGCCACCCCCTGGTGCGCTGGGACCGACGGGCCCTCGGCAGACAGACCCTGCTGGCGGTGGCCAGCGGCCTCGATGCCAGGGGCGGAACGCGGCTGAACGACGCCCCGGCCTTCGTGTTGGGCGGGTTTCGTGGCATCGCGGCCGGCGGACGGTGCTGGTGGTGACCGACGCCCGGGGAGGCTCCTCTCCGCGATCAGGCGAGGAAGTGCAGCAGTGCCTCGAGGAAGCCGACGTACCGATCTACGTGGCGGTCGTCGAGTCCCACGATGGGCGCACCCCGCTTTCCCGCGACATGACCGGTCTCGCCCAGGAATCGGAAGGGCGGATCCGTAAGATAGGCAACCCGGAGGATTTCAGCGCCATTTATGCCCGGCCTCTCGGCGACCAGGCCGGCAGCTACGACTTCGGATTTCCGCCACGGCCTGGCTCCGACGGCGAGCGGGAGGGCGAGGTCCGGGTACGGGACAGGCGCCTGCGGGTGAAGGCCCGCCGGGGTGACTTTCACGGCAAGGAGCGCGGGGCGAAAGAAACGGGCGCCCCGCAGGACGCCCGTCGCTGAAAACGATCGCTGGCGAATCTCAGTGGCTGGTGAGGAACTTCCGCATGCCTTCGGGGGTCGCTTCCATGGCATCCATGCCCTCGTCCCAATCGGCGGGGCAAACCTGGCCTTCGTGGGTGGCGACGAACTGGAAGGCCTTGAGGGTACGCAGGGCCTCCTTGGCGCTGCGGCCCACGGGCAGGTTGTTGATGGTGGCATGCATCACGGTGCCTTCCGGATCGATCAGGAACAGGCCACGCAGGGCCACGCCCGCGTCCTCGTTGAGCACACCGTAGGAGAAAGAGGCTTCCTTGTTGATGTCGGCCAGCAGCGGGTAGTTGAGGCTGCCGCCGAGGCCGCCGTCCTGCTTGGCGGTCTCGACCCAGGCCTTGTGAACGAACTGGGAGTCGACGGAGATGCCGAGGACCTGGCAGTTGCGCTCTTCAAAGTCCTTGGCGTGCTCGGAGAAGCTGAGCACCTCGGTGGGGCAGACGAAGGTGAAGTCGAGGGGGTAGAAGAGCAGGCAGACCCACTTGCCCTTGTAGTCGGCGAGAGAGAACTTTTTCAGCTCACCGTTGAAGTATCCCTCGAGTTCGAACTCGGGGGCCGGGTTGCCGACGACGTTGTAAGGGACGGGGATCTCGTTAGCTTCCATGTTAGTTTCTCCTGATTTGCGGCGCAGCAAGGGCCCGCGCCGGATGCGTAGGCTGGGAAATCGCCGAGCGCCCGGCGGGACCGGGCTGGCGCAAAATCCATTCTACTCAAATGCCCCCGCGGGGCCACCACGCGGGCTTCGCCCAGGCCGGGCGGGTGCTCTGCGATCGCTCCCCGGGTGATTACGGCTTGGATCGGCGGAGCCTGCGCATGGTGTGGATCGTCCTGGCGGCCTGGTCGATGTCGGTGGTGGGCGCCTGGCAAACGTGGTTTTCGCAGACGTAGATCGTCGGCCGGCCGTCATGGGCCGTGCGGCCGGCGAGGAGGGGTACCTCCGGGCTCCCCTCGGGACCCACGGCCAGCACCATGTTGGGCTGGAAGCCCTGTTCGAGGCGTCGAACGAGGGTTCGCGTGGCAGCGGCGTCGCGGGGGGCGATCACCGCAACCTCCTTGGAAGCGTCGGTGGCGTAGTCCAGGGCCAGCAGCAAGTGGGAGAAGGCCTGGGGGGCGCGACCGATGAAGCGCGGCGTCGAGGCGAAGACCGCGGCCGCGCGCTTGCCGAACTTGGGATCGACCATCAGGTCCGCCAGTCGCAGCAGGTTGCGAGCGGCGACCGAGCGACCGGCCGGGCGCACGTTGTCAGTCTGCTCACCCTTGCGGATCAGCACCGTGCGGTCCTTGCCGTCGGTGGTGAAGTAGTCCCCGGTAGAGGCGGCGAAGAGTTTTTCCTGGCGCGTGCTGAGATCGACGGCGGTCTTCAGCCAGCGGGGGTCGAAGTCGGCCTGGTAGAGCTCGATCAGCGCGTCGACCATGTAGGCATAGTCCTCGAGAAAGCCGCGAATATCGGCCTGGCCGTCCCGGTAGCGGTGGAGCAACCCGCCTTCGGCGTCGCGGCTGTGGGTGAGGATGAAGTTCATCGCCCGCACCGCCTGCTCGATGTAGCGGGCATCGTTCAGTTCCCGCCCCGCCCGGGCCATGGCGGCGATCATCAGGCCGTTCCAGTCGGTGAGGATCTTGTCGTCCAGGTGGGGATGGACGCGCTTCTCCCGCACCTCGAAGAGCTTGCGCAGCGAGGCCTTCAAGCTCTCGCTGCGACCGGTTCGGCGGTGCCCGTCTTTCAGGCTGAGGACGTTGGTGCCGTGCTCGAAATTACCATGTTCGGAGATGGCGAAGTTCTGTTCGAGTTCGGCGAAGGCCTCGTCGCCGACAATTCGCCGCAACTCGTCACGGGTCCAGACATAGAACTTGCCTTCTTCGCCTTCCGAGTCCGCGTCTTCGGCGGAGTAGAATCCGCCTTCGTCGTGGTGCAGGGCCCGCAGGACGTAATCGAGGGTCTCGCGCACCACGAGTTCGTATTCCTGGTCGCCGGTGACCTCCCAGGCGTCGAGGTAGGCCTGCACCAGCGAGGCCTGGTCGTAGAGCATTTTCTCGAAGTGGGGGATCAGCCAGTAGGGGTCGGTGCTGTAACGCGAGAAGCCTCCGCCCAGGTGGTCGTAGATGCCTCCGGCGGCCATGGCGTCGAGGGTCTTGCGTACCATCTGGAGCGCGGACTCGTCGCCCGCACGGCGATGGATCCGCAACAGGAGACGCAGGTCGTCGGAGGCGGGGAACTTCGGCGCTCCGCGGCTGCCGCCGTTGACCGGATCGAATTCGCTCTTCATCGCCTCGAGGAAGGTCCAGAAGAGCCGTTCGTCCAGGTCGCCCGCCCGCTCGCGGCGCTCGGCTTTTTCGATGTGATCGGTGAGTTTCCCGGCGTCCGCGACGATCGCTTCGCGTTTCTCATCCCAGGCCTGTCGGATTTGCGAGAGCAGTGCGAGAAAGCGCGGTTTGGGAAAGTACGTGCCGCCGAAAAAGGGCTTCCCCTCGGGGGTGAGGAACACCGACATGGGCCAGCCGCCCCGCTGACCCATGGCGTGGACCGCGGACATGTAGATCGCGTCGATGTCGGGCCGCTCTTCCCGGTCGACCTTGATCGCCACGAAGTGCCGATTGAGGAAGTCGGCCACCTCTTCGTCCTCGAAGCACTCGCGCTCCATCACATGGCACCAGTGGCAGGTGGAGTAACCCACCGAGAGGAAGATCGGCACCTTGCGGCTGCGGGCTTCGGCGAACGCCTCTTCGCCCCAGGCATGCCACCACACCGGGTTGTCCTTGTGCTGGAGCAGGTAGGGGCTCTTTTCCGAGCCCAGGTGATTGCGGCCCTGGAACATCTTGGCCTCCGAAGCCCTGCCGCCTTCGGCGCAGGCCGGCAGAAAGGCGAGGGCTGCGAGGGCCGGGGCGACCACGCGCAGCAGGGAAGAGTCACGCCGAGCTTTCATGGGGAAGGGGTTTCCTTTGGTGGTGAAGATAACCGGTTGCCAGGGACCGTTATACGTCCTGCTCCCGCGCCCTGCCAGCTCACCGGAGCCGGGCGCGGGGATGTCGAGGCAGTACAATCAGCTCCCGACGGCCGCCAGGAGGTGCAGTATGAAGAAGGTGATGAAGGATCGTGCAGCAGTCGCCATGTTGAGCCTGGGGCTGGTCGTGCCGGCCCTGGCGTCCTCGTCCCGGGTCACCGCCGTTACCGTCTATCCGGCCGGGGCGGAGGTGGTTCGCACTCTGCGCGCCTCCTTGGAGCCCGGGGACCAGGTGATCGTCTTCGAGGGATTACCGTGGGGCATCGATCGAGACTCCCTCCAGGTGGCGGGCAAGGGGCACGGGCTGGTCCTCGGGGCGGTGGATCTCGACGAGGTGGTGCGCGAGCCCCGGGCCAGCGCCGCCTGGCAGGCGGCCGACGCCGAGGTGCGGCGGCTGGAAGCGGAGATCGCCTCCATGGAAGGCGAGGCGGCGGTGGACCAGGAACTCGAAAGCTACCTGCGGGCTCTCAAGGCCACCAGCGCCCAGCGTGCCGCCGAAGAGACAGGCCGGGGAGCGGTGGATCCGGCCTCCGTCCGGCAGGTCTACGCCTTCGTGGCCGAGTCTCTGGGGCAGATCAAGCAGCGGCAGGTCCAGCGCGCCCGGCGCCAGGAAGAACTCCGGCGGGAACTGAAGGTGGCGCGTGCGCGTCGCAAGGCCGCCCAGGGCCGGGGCGACCTGCGGTTTCTCAACGCCGCCGTGCATCTGAGGGCGGAAGCGGCGGGGCCGGCCGAGCTGACCCTGCGCTACCTGGTGCGGGAGGCCTCCTGGCGGCCGGTCTATCGCTTCGCGCTCGATCCCGCGCAGCGGCAGATGACCCTGGCCTACGAGGCCGTGGTGCGCCAATCCACCGGCGAGGACTGGGATGACGTGGCACTGGCGGTCTCCACATCGACGCCCTCGGCGGGCCTGGCGGCACCGCGTCTCGTGAGCTGGTACCTGCGCCGGCGGCCCGTCCATCGGGCGCTGGAAAAGCGTCGGCAAGGCCGCGTCGAAGGGCCTCGAGCGTCTCGCGACGCGACCACGGGGGTCGAGAGCGCGAGGCTCGATGAAGCGCTCGCCGCGCCCGCCCGCATCGAGCCGGCCCAGGTCGACCCTGCAGGCTACGACGTGACCTTCCGCGCCGCCGGCCGGTCGCGCGTGCCCGCCGACAACCGGGATCACCGGGTGGTGCTGCGGCGCGAAGAACTCGACGTGGAACTCTCCCACCTGGTCGCCGCCGAGCTGCGGCAGGGGGCGTTCCTCGTCGCCCGCACCCGTGTGCCCGAGGACTATCCGTTGCTCGCGGGCAAGGCGCGGGTCTACGTCGGTACCACCTTGCTGGGACGTCTCACCCTGGCCGCCCACGCCCCGGGGGAAGAGCTGAAGATCTCCTTCGGAGAGGACAAGCAGGTCAGGGTGAGGCGGCTGCGCCTGCCCGGCAGGCAGTCTTCGTCGGGCTTGACGGGCAAGTATCGCCTGCAGCGCTTCGCCTACCGCACCACCATCGAGAACCCATCGGGTCGGCCGATCGAGGTCGGTGTCGAAGAGCGCATGCCCGTGTCGGAGGACGAGCGCATCCGCGTCGAGCTGGGCGATGGGACCACCGGTGGCTGGGAGAAGGATCCCGAACGGCCCGGTGTGATGACCTGGAAGCTCGAGATCCCGCCCCGCTCCGAAAGGAGCGTCGAGGTGCACTACAGTGTCCGGGCGCCGAAGGATCTGCCATGGCCCCTGTGAAGGCCCCCGCCGTCGGTCACTCCCGCAGCGATCCGTCGGGACGGGTGCGGCGAAGGGCGGCGAGGATGGCGACGATCATCGCACCGATCGACGTGGAAGCCGCCAGCATGAACATCACCACCACCTGGTAGGCCACCGCCTGCAACGGGGGCGAGCCGGCGAGGATCTGGCCGGTCATCATTCCGGGGAGCGAGACGACGCCCGCGGCGGCCATGGCGTTCATCAGGGGCACCAGGCCCGTGCGCACCGCCTCGGTCAAAGGTTCGGCGAGGGCCTCCCTGCGGGTTGCTCCGAAGGCCAGGCGCAGTTCGATCTCGTCCCGCCGGGTGTCGAGATGCCCGAGAAAGCGATCGAGGCAGAGAGAAATCCCGGTCAGCGAGTTGCCGAGGATCATTCCCACCAGGGGAATGACGTAGCGCGGTGCGAACCAGGGATCGGCCCCCACCACCACCTGGGTCACCACGCTGCCCACCAGCAGGGCCGCGGTGGAGATGGCCAGCCACGCGTCCAGGTGTACACCGGGGTAACGATGGCGGGTGCGGGCTACCGCCTCCCGGGCGGCGAAGAGGGTCATGGCCATCAGCAGGCCCACTACCAGCCAGGCCCGGTCGAGGGCGAAGACCCGCTCGAGAACCAGGCCCAGCAGCCCGAGTTGGACGACGGTGCGTAGGGAGACCAGCGCCAGGCGGCGCCCGATGCCGAGGCGCAACAGCAGCGAAAGCAACCCCGCCGCGAGCACCAGCCCGGTGGCGGCGAGCAGGTGGGGCCAGCCCAGTTCGATGGTGGCCGCGCTCATGGCCTGTCGTTTCCGGCGATCACCTGCACCGCCCCATCGGCCAGGCGCAGGCGGCGGTCCGCGTCGGCTCCGAAGCTCTCGTGGTGCAGCACCACCAGCGCCGCATGTCCCGGACGCCGCGCCCAGCGGGTGATCAGCTCCCAGCAGGCCGCACTGCGCTCGGGGTCGACACCCGAGAGGGGCTCGTCGGCCAGCAGCACGGGCGGGTCCCAGAGCAGACCGCGCACCAGGGCCAGTCGGTGGCGCTCGCCTCCCGAAAGGCGACCGGTGGCCCGTTCCAGGTCCAGGTTGTCGAGGCCCACGGCGGTCAGCAGTTCCCGGGCCTTCTTCTCGTCGAAGCGCCGGCCCCGTCCGGCTCGCAGTCCGAAGGGAAAAGCCAGGTTCTCGCGCAGGGTTCCCGCGAGCAGGGGGGCGTCCTGGGCCAGCCAGGTCACCCGGGCCCGCCACTCGGCCAGCCGCCCCGCGGGACCCCACCTGCGGCCGGCCAGGCGGCGCTCGGCCGCCGGCGCCGGGTCGAGGCCCGCCAGGGCGCGCAGGAGGGTCGTCTTGCCCGCCCCCGAAGGCCCCTCGAGCACGGTCAGACTGCTTTCGGCGAGTGTCACCACGGTTTGGCGGAAGAGCACCCGAGACTCACCGATCCGCCCCTCGAGAGGGCCGCATGCAAACCACGCCTCCATGCCGTGCAGCATACCCTCGGTGGCCGGTCAGCGGCGACGGGCGGCGATGATGGCGGCGACCAGATCGTCGGGGATCGTCTCGGGGACTTCCTGCTCGGCGCGGGCGAAGAGCCGCTGCCCGATTTCCACCGTCCGGCGGTAGGTGTCCAGGTAGTTCACGCAGTCCGAACAGAGAGCCATGTGCCGTTCGAAGACGGCGACCTGGGCGTCGGGGAGGGATCCGGCCAGGTAATCGGCGATGAACTCGGCGAACTCCCTGCAGGTCATGGCGCCTCCCCACCCATCTCGCGGGCCAGCAGGGTGCGCAGGGCCTGCCGTGCCCGATGCAGGCGGATCTTCACGGCATTGGGCGTCACCCCCAGCATCACGGCTGTCTCGGAAGTGTCAAAACCTTCGATGTCGCGCAGCAGCAGCACGTTTCGGTAGTTTTCCGGGAGGGCGTCGATGGAGCGGCGGACGAAACGGCGGGTCTCCTCCCTTTCGAGAGCCTCGAGAGCTTCCGGTCGCCAGGGCCCGACGGGCCGGGCGTGGTGACCATCCTCCCGGAAGTGGGGCAGCAGCTCCTCGATCGAGCCTTCCGGTCGCCGTCCCCGGCTGCGCAACCGCATCAGGGCGGCATTGACGGCGATACGGTGCAGCCAGGTGGAAAGCTGCGCGCCGCCCTCGAAGCGGTCGAGCGCCCGGAAGGCCGAAAGGAAGGTTTCCTGCAGGGCGTCGCGGGCCTCTTCCTCGTCCCGCAGGTAACGTCGGATCACCGACAGCAGGCGGCCGCCTTCGTCGCGGACCAGTTCTTCGAACGCCGCTTCCTCGCCCGCGCGCAGGCGGTCGAGCAGCCGCCGTCGAGCGGCGGGGTTTTCGCCGGAAGCCATGCCGGCACCATAGCACGCGGGCATGGAGGGCGGAGGGTGGGGACTGCCTGCTATTCTCTGCAGTCTCGAAGAAGGAGTTCGATCATGCCCCGTCTGCCGTTCGTGTTGCCGATGCTCTTTGCCGCTTCTTCGCTTGCCCTGGCTGCCGCGCCGGAAGCGTCCCACCCGTTCTCCGTGCACGACATGCTGGCCATGGAGCGGATTTCCGACCCCCGGCCTTCGCCGGACGGCAGCCGGGTGGTCTTCACCTTGCGCAGCACGGATCTCGAGGCCAACCGCGGCCGCACCGACCTTTACCTGGTGGGCATCGACGGCCAGGGGCTCAAGCGCCTGACGACCCATCCCGGCGGCGATTGGGGGGGGCGCTGGGCGCCGGATGGTGAAACGATCTACTTCCTCTCCACCCGCAGTGGCAGCTCCCAGGTGTGGAAGATCGCGGCCGGCGGCGGCGAGGCCCAGCAGGTCACCGACTTGCCCCTGGACCTGGGCAACCTGCTGATCTCTCCCGACGGAAGGTTCCTGGCCTTCAGTGCGGATGTCTTCATCGACTGCAAGGATATGCAGTGCACCGCCGACCGCCTGGCCGAGCGTGAAAAGCGGAAGGCCAGCGGGAGAGTCTACGAGCGCCTGTTCATCCGCCACTGGGACACATGGAAGGACGGCCGTCGCTCCCATCTCTTCGTCCTGCCCGTCGCCGGGGGTGAGCCGGTGGACGTCTCCCGCGGCCTGGACGCCGACGTGCCCACCAAGCCCTGGGGTGGCACCGAAGAGATCGCCTTCACTCCCGACGGCAAGGGGGTGGTCTTCACCGCCCGGGACGTGGGCCGGGAGGAGGCCTGGTCGGTGGACTTCGACCTCTACCTCGCGCCACTCGACGGCTCGCAGGCCCCGGTCTGCCTGACCGATGACAACGAGGCCTGGGATACCCAGCCGGTGTTCTCCCCCGACGGCCGGACTCTCGCCTGGCTGGCCATGGCGCGGCCGGGCTTCGAAGCCGATCGCTTCCGGGTCAAGCTGCGCACCTGGCCCGAGGGCAAGACCCGCACCCTGACCGAGGGCTGGGATCGCTCACCGGGGTCGATCCTCTTTGGGCCCGGGGGCAAGACGATCTACGCGGTGGCGACCCACTTGGGCCAGCGATCGATCTTCTCCATCGATGTGGCCGACGGAAAGGTCAGCGAGCTGCATCACGAAGGCACCGTTTCGGGATTGGCTTGGGCCGGAGACCGGCTGCTCTTCGGCCTCGACACCCTGGCTTCTCCCGTCGAACTCCACACCCTGCGGCCCGACGGCGGCGGCCTGCAGAAGATCACCGGCATCAACGACGCCAAGGTGGCCTCCGCCCGCATGGGGGCCTACGAGCAGTTCACCTTCGAGGGCTGGAACGGCGAGACCGTGCATGCCTACCTGGTCAAGCCGGTGGACTTCGATGCCACGAAGAAATATCCGGTGGCCTTTCTGATTCATGGTGGACCCCAGGGATCATTCGGTAACCATTTCCACTACCGTTGGAACCCCCAAGCTTACAGCGGTGCGGGCTATGCGGCGGTGATGGTCGATTTTCACGGTTCCACCGGCTATGGCCAGGCCTTCACCGATTCGATCACCGGAGACTGGGGCGGCAAGCCCCTCGAAGATTTGCAGAAGGGGCTCGCTGCGGCCCTGGCGCGCTATCCCTTCCTCGACGGCGATCGCGTGGCGGCTCTCGGAGCTTCCTACGGCGGCTACATGATCAACTGGATCGCCGGCAACTGGCCCGACCGCTTCACCTGCCTTGTCAACCACGACGGCAACCTGGACGAGCGGATGGCCTACTACGACACCGAGGAGTTGTGGTTCCCCGAGTGGGAGCACGGCGGCACCCCCTGGGACAACCCCGGGGGCTACGCCAAGCACAACCCGGTGAATTTCGTCAAGAACTGGAAGACGCCGATGCTGGTCATTCACGGCGCTCTCGACTACCGGGTGGTGGACACCCAGGGGATCTCCACCTTCACCGCCCTCCAGCGCAGGGGCATCCCCAGCAAGTTGCTCTACTTCCCCGACGAAAATCACTGGGTGCTCAAACCCCACAACAGTATCCAGTGGCACGAGACGGTGATCGATTGGCTCGACCGCTGGACCCGGTAGGCGACTCGCCCCGGTCCGGCCGAGCGGCCGCGAGCCTGTCGATGACGGGCCGCCGCGCCTTGTGCGGCATCACGGGGCCCCCTTCCCGCCTCCGGCGGTGTCGTTTGCGCGATCCCCGTGCCGGCAAGAACTCAAGGGAGGCGACGCTCTCTGCGGCCCCTTACTGGCGGGCATCAACAGGTGGATTGTCGCGGGCATTCGGAACCACCGGCGCAACCGATGGCCGGGCGGCGGTGTTGAGTGAGGGTGAGGGCGGCGATGGGGCCGCCGGGAGCCGGCGTGTGAAAGCCTTGACGCAATCGGACCGGGCCGAGCCCGCGAAGGTGGATCTCGACCGCCTGGCGTGCCGGGCGAGAGCCGGAAGCGTGGAGGCCTTCGAGGCGATCTACCGGGCTCAGGTGGGGCGGGTGATGGCGGTTTGCCTGCGACTGAACGGAGGTTGTCGGGGCCAGGCGGAGGACCTGGTCCAGGAGACCTTTGTCAGGGCCTGGCAGAAGCTCGCGCTCTACCGGCCGGGTACGGAGTTCGCGGCCTGGCTGCGCCGGGTGGCGATCAACGTGGTCCTCGGTGCTCGGCGCAGCGATCAGAGACGTTGGAAGCGGGAACAGGCGGCCGCCCCCCGGCCTGCCGACGGCTGCCATCCGGGTCAGAAGCTGGATCTCGAGCGGGCCATCGCCCGGCTGCCGGCGCCCCAGCGTCACGTCTTCGTGCTGCATGACGTGGAAGGCTTGAAACACGAGGAAATCGCCCGTTGCCTCGGCATCCGGGTCGGCACGTCGAAGGCGCGCCTGCACCGCGCCCGCGCCCGACTCCAAGAGGAGATCGCCCGATGAGCGACCTGGATCGGCGGATCGCAAAGTTGCCTCGAGACATGCTTCCGGCGACCGATCTCTGGCCCGCTATCGAAACCCGGTTGCGCTCGGATCGTCGGCTCCCGGCCCAGGGCGCGGGAAGGGCGTTTCAGCGCGCCGGGAAGATCGGCGCCCTGGTCGCCGCAGCGTTGGTACTCGTCGCCGCGGCGCTCTACGGGCTGCGCGGTCCCGGTCTGCCCGTCCGCGCGTGCCGAACCCCATCCCGCCCGCGCCCGGTCACCACCGTCGCGCCGGTGGATTCCGCGGCCTGGACCCGGCGGCACTTCGAGCAGGCCATCGAGCCTCTCCGGCGCCGCCTGGATGCCCGTCGCGACGAGCTGTCCGCGGAGACCATCCGCGTCGTCGAAGAGCAGTTGGTCGTCATCGACGGTGCGATCGCCGAACTCCGCCGGGCGTTGGCCGCCGATCCGGGAGACGGTCGCGCCGAGCGTTTTTTCGCGGGCCTCTATTTCAGCAAGATCCGGCTGCTCGAGCGCGCCAACAGCCTTCCCGCAGGTACCTGAGCGGCTGCCGCCACGACCAAGGAGACGACCGTGATCAGCCATACTCTTCGCGTTCCCCTCTACCTTTCCATGGTGCTTGTCCTGCTCCCGTCGCCGTGGGCGCTGGCATCGACTCGTGTGGACAGAACCGTTCCCGCGGGCCCGAGCGTCTACGTCAGTGTCGAACTCGTCTCGGGATCGCTGGATGTCAAGGTCTGGGACCGCAACGCGATCCGTGTTGTCGGAACCCTGGGCGACGATGTGCGCGGCCTGGAGATCGACGAGGGAGGGGGAGAAGTGGGAATCTCCCTGGACCTGCCCCGGGGGCGTGGGTCGCGACAGGTTGCAGCCGACCTGGAACTCTACGTGCCGCGGGCGGCTTCCCTGGAGATCGAGACGGTTTCCGCGGACGTGGCTGTCGCAGGCACCACCGGTGACCTGGAAGCGGAGACCGTCAGTGGAAACATCCGCGTCACCTCCCCACCGTCTTCGATGGAGATCTCCGCCGTCAGTGGAGATGTCATCATCGAAGGGGAAGCGCTCCTTTCCCGGTTGGACGTCGAGGTGGTTTCCGGAGAGGTGGTGGTGACCGCCCCGCCCGCGCCGGCGGCGAGGATCGACATCGAGGCGGTCAGCGGCAATGTGCGCCTGGCCTTGCCGGTGTCGGTTTCCGCACGTTTCGACCTGGAGACCTTCAGCGGTAGCATCCGCAACGACTTCGGGCCCCAGGGGGCCGGGGCCGCCGGCGTACTTCCGGCCAAGGAGCTGGAGTTCACGATGGGAGAGGGAAGCGCCAGGGTTTCGGTGGAGGTCTTCAGCGGCCGGATTCATCTGGCGAGGCGGGAGTGACGGGCCCGATCGAGGCGCTCAGCAGGTGTCTACCGGTGATGCTTGCGGGGCGAGCGCGCGTTGGATGGCCGCCTCGAGTTGCTCCCTGTCGATGGGCTTGGTGACGTAGTCGTCCATGCCCGCCGCCAGGTGCTTTTCCCGGTCGCCTTTCATGGCCAGGGCGGTCAGGGCGATGATCGGCAGGTGGCCGCCGCGGGCGGCTTCTCTCCGGCGGATCTCCCGGGTGGCCTCCAGGCCGTCCATTCCGGGCATCTGCACGTCCATCAGGACCAGGTCCACGCTCTCCTCTTCGAGAAGCTCGAGGGCCTGGTACCCGTTTTCGGCCAGGAGGACTTCGTAACCTGCGCCTTCAAGGAGTTTTGCGGCCAGGACGCGGTTGACGGCATTGTCCTCGACGACCAGGATCCGCTTGCGCTCGGCTTTGCGATCCGCGGGGCGGGCGCGTGCCGCTTCGGCCTCCGCCCCGGCCTCGATCGGACCTTCCAGGGCGAGATGCAGCTCGTGCGAGGTGGTGGGTATGGCCAGGACGCCGTCGATCAGCCCGTCCCACGCCGCCGGCTTCTCCGCCCCGACAAAGGCGCGGAGGAAGACCCTGACGTTGCGCCCGCGGGATGATGCCCGCAGTGTGCGGACCAGCCCCAAGGGGTCCATGCCGGTGATCTCCCGGTCGATGATCAGGACGTTGTCGGCCGGCCCCGGGGCGGGCTCGCCCAGCAGCGTTTCGAGAACCTTCCAGTCTTCCGCGGGCCGCAGGGGCGAGGCTCCCAGGTCCCTGGTGCTATCGGCGATCAATTCCTGGACCTCGGGATGGCGACCGAGCAGCACTACCTGGGGCGGGTGCGGGAGCCGGAGGCGGGCAGCCGGTCCGGCGTCCTCGTCGGCGGCACGCTGCATGCGCAGCACGGCGGTGAAGGTGCTTCCCTGTTGGGGTTGGCTCTGGACTTCGATGCGGCCGTTCATCATGGCGGCCAGTTGGCGGCAGATCGCCAGTCCGAGGCCCGTACCGCCATAGTGTCGGTTCGTCGAACCGTCGGCCTGGGCGAATTCCTTGAAGATCTGGGCCTGCTTGTCCGCCGGGATGCCGATACCGCTGTCACGAACCGCCAGCGCCAGGTCGATCCACCGGTCACCTTGCTCGACGACATCGGCGCGGACGGTGACATATCCACCGGGAGTGAACTTCAAGGCATTGCCCAGCAGGTTGACCAGGATCTGCCGGATGCGAAAGGCGTCGGCGACGACGAAGTCCGGCACTGCGCTGCTGACGTGGCAGGCCATGTCGATGTTCTTTTCCCTGGCTGCGATTCCCATGAGCCGGACGGTTTCCTCGATCCACGGCGCCAGCTGGAAGCGAATCGGATCCAGGTGCAGCTTGCCCGCTTCGATCTTGGAGAAGTCGAGCACGTCGTTGATCACCTTGAGGAGGGAGCCCGCCGAGTCCTTGACCATGCGCAGGTACTCTCTCTGTTCCGACGAGAGTTCGGTCTCGAGGGCGAGGTCGGTCATGCCGATGATGCCGTTCATCGGTGTGCGAATCTCATGGCTCACGTTGGCCAGGAATTCACTCTTGGCGCGGTTGGCGGACTCCGCGGCTTCCTTGGCCTGCCGGAGGTCCGCCGTGCGCTCCTCGACTCGGCGCTCGAGTTCGTCCCGGGAGCGGTTCAGTTCGCTCTCGCGCTCTTCGATGCGTTCGAGCATCTTGTCGAAGGCCCGCCCCAACGCCCCGATTTCGTCGGGGGGATAGGATCCGATTCTCAGGGAGCAGTCGCCCTCGCGTTCCACCCGCTCGGCGATGGCGGCGAGCCTTTCGAGGGGAGAGACGATCCGCTGGGAGATCGTCGACGCCAGGGGAAGGGCCAGCCCCACAGCCAGCAGCATCACCAGGACGCCCGTCCGGCCATAGGTCCACAGCCGCTGGATGATGGGGACCGGCTGGGCCCGCAGGAGAAGTGAGCCGAAAGCCTGGCCACCGGCGGTCAGGGGCTGAAGCCACTCGTAGGAGTCTCCGGTGAGATCCGCTGCCTGCTTCGCGAGGTCTTCCTCGAGGGTTTCAGCGTGGGACTTCCAGTGGTAGAAGAGGCTGCCATCGGGGAGGAAGATCGCGATCTCCACGAAGCGGGGATTCCTGCGCAGGAAATCGAGGCTTCGCTCCAGCTGCTGAGGATCGCGCTCCATCACTGCGTGGATGCAGTGGGCTCGGGCCGCCCGGGCGATCAGTTCCAGGTCGTCGACCAGGTGCGAGCGGGCCGACCAGGTATCGACAATGAACAGGGCCACCGCGGCGGCCAGCAGGGCGCAGCCGCAGACCAGCAGAATGGCCGCGATCACCCGTGTTCGAATCGGGATCTCTATCGGCCGGGACATCGTGCGCTCCCCATTCGCCCCTTTCCTGCGCCGCTGAGGCTGTGCTTTTCGCCGGTAAGTGATTCTTGAGACACGTCCCGGTTCCGAAGGGAAAAGTTGGATCCTGCCTGCGGGAAAGGCAATCATGGATGCGCCCGGGAGCGGGCAGGTGTCGGGGGCGAATGTATAACGAAATTGCGGGGCAGGGACGACTCCGGACGGAGTAGAATCCCCGCGAGGAGGCGCAGACAAGGTGTCGGATTCCATGAGACCCGCTTCGGCGGTGGATCTTCGTTCGGATACCGTGACCCTTCCCACTCCGGACATGCGCCGGGTCATGGCCCAGGCGAAGGTGGGCGATGATGTTTACGACGAGGACCCCACCGTCATCGAGCTCGAGCACCTGGCGGCCGGACTGGCGGGTAAGCAGGCCGGCCTTTTCGTGCCCTCCGGGTCGATGGCCAACCTCATCGCCCAGATGGTGCATGCGGACCGGGGGAGCGAGGTGGTGCTGGGCGAGGCGAGCCACGCCGTGCTCTACGAAGTCGGGGCCGGGGCGGCCATCGCCGGCGTGCAATACAGCGTGATTCCGGGTGACGGTCGCTTCACCGCCGAGCAGGCGCGGGAGAGGATCAAGCAGCCCACTTTCCACACCCCCGGCACGTCGCTGCTGTGGATCGAAAACACCCACAACATGGGGGGCGGGACGATTTTCCCGACCGCCGAGATCAAGGCCATCGCCGCCGTGGCCCGCGAAGCGGGGCTGCCGCTGCACATGGACGGAGCGCGGGTGTTCAACGCCGTGGTGGCCAGCGGCGAGACCCTGCGGGAGGTGGCGCGGGACGTGGATTCGCTGTCCTTCTGCCTGTCCAAGGGGCTTGGCGCTCCGGTGGGCTCTGTCCTGGTGGGAACCCGCGAGTTTCGCACCCGTGCCCATCGCTTCCGCAAGATGCTCGGCGGCGGGATGCGCCAGGTGGGCATCCTGGCCGCGGCGGGGATCTACGCCCTCGAGCACCACGTCGAACGCCTGGCCGAAGACCACCGCCGCGCCCGGCGCCTGGCGGAAACACTCGCGGAATGGCCCGGCGTGAGCGTCGACGTGTCGGCCGTGGAGACCAATATCGTGATGGTCGATCTGCACGAGGCGAATGCCACCGACCTCGCCCGCCTTTGCGCCGAGAGGGGGGTGCTCTTCCACGCCCTGACCCCCCGGCGCCTGCGCCTGGTCACCCACCTCGATGTGGACGACGCCCACATCGACCGGGCGCTGGAGGTGATCAGTGCGGCGTTGGGCTGAAGGCCTTCGCCTTTTTGTCGCCCGCTGCTGGCTTTCCGGCGCTTGAAAGTCCACAGAGGAGGATGAAGATTTTCCGGGTGGGGGTATGCCCGGAGGCCGGCTATGGTCGAAATCCCCGATCTGGCCGAGGTCGAGAGACTGGCGGAAGCAGGGCAGGACGAACTCTGTCGGAAACTCGTCCGGCGAGTGCTGGATTCCATCGAGTCGCTATCGGCAGACGATCTTTGTCGCCTGGCGCGACTGGCCGAACGGCTCGGCATGGTCGTGGAGGCCACGACCTTATGGCAGCACAGGCTAGAAGCCAGGCCGGAAGATATCGAAGCCCTCGAGCACCTGGCGGCGGCCTGCCAGGCGGCGGGTGATCTCGCCGGTGCGATCACCATGCTCGAAAGACGCGTGGAGCTACCCGGTGTCGCTGCCGAGACTTTCAGTGATCTTCTGTCTTTGCTCGTTGAAACCGGGCACCGTGCCCAGGCCGGACAGGTGCTCGATCGCCTGGCGCGAGAGCGGGGAGTCGACGACCCGCTCGTCAGCCGGTTGAGAGATCTTCTCGAGGAGGCTGGTGGGGGGCCGTCCACCGGCGCCGACGAGGACGAAGCAGCCGAGAGCGAGTCCCTGCCCACCGATGGCGATGTGCTCCGTTTTCTTCACCTGTTTCGTGGGCGCGAGGACGTCTACGCCCGCATGTGGAAGGACGCGGATGACAGGGTGGGTTACAGTCCGGTGCGCCGGGCGCTGACGCCCAAGGTCGTACGGGATCATCTGGTCGGCCACGTGACCGTGGGATCCTACGTCGTTCGCCTGGATGGCAGCGTGGGGTTCTTCGCCCTGGATCTCGACCTGGTCAAGTCGGCTTTGGCCTCCGCCGAGGGCAACCATGCCAGGGCCGTCGAACTCAGAGACAAGGTGCGCGCCTGCGGAGCGTCCATCGCCAGGAAACTCGGCGATATGGGTCTCGATGTGCTGGTGGAAAGTTCTGGCTTCAAGGGGCGCCATTTCTGGGTTTTTCTCGACCCGCCCCAGCCGGCGGACCGCATCCACCAACTGGGACGAGCGCTCCTGGCCGAGTTGGACCCCCGGGATCCGGACTTTTCCCTGGAGTTCTTCCCGAAACAGGGCGCAACGGGCGACAAGCTGGGGAACCTGATCAAGTTGCCTCTCGGGATTCATCTCCGCACCGGAAGGCGTTCTCTGCTCCTCGACGACCAGGGGCACCCTCTCGATCGCCCCTTCGCGCGGTTGAGACGGGTCGGTTCTTTGGATCCACGGCAGCTGGCGTCCCTCGAGGCTCGTTTCGCATTCGTCATTCCGAAGACCACGGACGACGGACGGACCGCTGCCGAGCCTGCTGCGCGGGAGTCACCGCCGCCGCCGATGCCGCCGTCAGGCCCCGCCCCCCCTGCGCCGCCGCCCCTGTGGACCGCCGCGGATTTCGAGCAGGATCCCGCTACCGTGGCTCTGCTCGGTGGGTGTCCCCTGTTGGCCGAACTGGTGCGTGGGACCATTGAAGACCAGGTGATCACGGCCAAGGAAATTTCCACACTTCGTGCCACCCTGGGCCATCTTCCGCGTGGCGTCGGAGCGGTGAACTACCTGCTTGATCGTTGCCCGGGTGTGCCGGAAAGCGCGTACATGAAGACACGGCTTTCAGGGAACCCGGTTTCCTGCCAAAGAGTGCGCCAACGTTTGCTGCCCCGCTTTCCCGACGTGGCTTGCGACTGCGAATTCGAGGGAACCGAAGCCAGTTACCCCACGCCGCTGCTGCACGTCAGCTCCGAGTCTCTTTCCAGGAGCACGGCCGAGGCGGAGATCGAGGCCCAGGATCCCGAGCGGATCGGCAGGCGACTCGGTTGGATCGAGCATCGTCTGCATGAGCTGTCGGAAGAGGCCAAGAGGGTGAGAAGCCGATTGATCGCATACCTGCGCGCCACAGGCGCCGACAGGCTCGATCTGGGGGAAGGAATGTGGGTTCTCACCGAGGAGGAAGGGGTGACCAGTCTGCGGTGGAAACCACGAGGTGGGGAGGCGTCGCCAGCAGCGGAAGATCCCGATGAGAACCCTCGTTGTTAGCCAGCAGGGAGCACGACTGCGTCTGCGCGGTGAAGAGCTGATCGTCGAGCAGGGGGCCGTCAAGCTGGCGACCGTCCGTCTTGGCGAAATTCTGCAACTCGTGATGATGGGCAGCATCGAGCTGACTCCGGCCGCTCGCGCGGCCTTGCTTCGGAGAGGTATCGACACGGTGTTCATGACCGTCGGCGGACGCTACCTGGGCCGGCTGATCGGTGCCTCACACGGGAATGCCCCGCTACGCATAAGCCAGTACGAGAGCTTGACGGTGCCCTCGACCGCCATCCGGCTCGCTCGACAGATTGTCAAGGGCAAGGTCACCAATCAGCGCCGGCTGTTGATGCGGGTACAAAACCGAAGGCCGCATCCAGACCGGGCAGCAGCGATCATCAGGCTCGCATGGTGTGAACGCGAGTTGGATTCCGCCTCCGAGATCGACGTGATTCGCGGTCTCGAGGGTGATGCGGCGTCGGTCTACTTCGGAGCCTTCGGAGGGTTGATGACCCACGAACGATTCCTTTTCGAAGGGCGCAACCGGCGCCCGCCTCGGGATCCGGTCAACGCTATGCTCAGTTTCGGCTACGCCTTGCTTCAGGCCAGTGTCGAAGGCGCTGTCTACCGCGCGGGGTTGGATCCCTACCTGGGCGCGCTCCATGCGCCCCGGCAGGGTGCCACGGCGCTGGTCTTCGATTTGATGGAGGAGTTCCGGCCGCTGGCGGTGGACTCGCTGGTGCTGCGCTTGATCAACCAGCGCCAGGTCGACCCCGGGGATTTTCGTAGATTCCAGGTGGGAACGGCACCGGAGGAGATCCTGGCAGCCGACAACGATGGGGTGTCCTCGGATACCGGGGGTTCCTCCCCGGAAAGTGCCCCGGTGGTGGGTGTCCACCTGGCCGATGCGGGCCGCAAGATTCTCATCGGGGCCTACTACCGTGCCCTGCGGCGGCGGACACACCACGTGGGCCGCGGCATGCGCCTGACCCTTTCAAGGATCATCGTGGAACAGGCTTACGCGCTTGCCCGATGGATCCAGGGGCAGGTTGACGACTACCGGCCCCATTGCCCGAGGTGATGATGCCACACCTGATCGTCTCCTACGACGTTGTCGACGACAATCGCCGCAACCGCCTGGCTAAGCTGCTCAAGGGCTATCTTCAACGGGTGCAGAAGAGCGTCTTCGAGGGTGAGTTGACTGCCCGGCGGCATCATACCCTGCGGAGCCGGATCGAGAAGGTGATCGACCAGGATGAAGATTCGGTACGGATCTATCTTCTCTGCCGACGCTGCGTACCGGCACTGGAGATCGTGGGGACGGGCGTTCCCGTGGAGCCTCCCGACGAAGACATTTTTGTCTGACCCATCGCCGCCCTGCTGGTGTGCCAGTGCTGTTTTCGGGGGATTCGGCGCGGGCGGATCCGGGGTCGGGGCCGAAGCGTTCCGACTTGTACTAGAATCTCTCCATCGCACCGTCGCGAAAGGGGGTCACTCGAATGGCCGAAAAAATCGGCTCAAACAAGAAAGAAGGAACTTGCGTAGTGATCGGCGGCTTGGGCAACAAGCCTTACGAGAGCCGGCCCTATACCTGGAACCACGACCAGGTCAACGTCGGAACTCCTCTGGCCGCTGTCGCGCGTCTCGTGCCCCGGGCCAGGGACCTGCGCGTGTTGGCCGTGGGCAACAGCGCTGTGTGGGACAAGCATCACTCGGGTCTGCAGAGCGATCTGAAAGGCGCGTCGGTGGATCACATCCTTATCGAGGACGAAAGCGAAGATGCCTTGACCCGGCTTTACCGGGATATTCATCATGAGGTGACACGGGCTTCTTCGGTTGTCGTCGATATTACCGGCGGGTTTCGGCCCTTGGCGTTCGTTGCCTATTGGGCGGTACTCTTCACCCGGGCCGAGCGTTCAGCAAGGGGAGACCTGTCGATGGGCATGTACTACGCGAGATTTGCGGATGGCGACGATCGAGCCGTGCCGATCATCGATCTCAGCCCGTTTCTGATCTCGGTCGCCTGGCAGGAGGCTACCGGATTCTTTCAGCGTTACGGCTCCCTTGATCCGCTCGTCAAGGTTCTGGACTTGAAGGTACGCAATGCATTCGAGCAGTCGAGTGTGGACCGCAAAGTGCGGGAGGCGTTGAGTCGGCTCAAGGGGCGTTTATCGGATTTACAGAGCTGCCTCAGCCTCGGGCTCGTGGTGCCCGTCGGGGAGACTGCGGCTGAAGTGCGCGACAAAATGAACGAACTCAGAGACCATGGCCTGGTGGATCTGCTCCCCCTCGGGGCGTCGGCGGTGGATGGTACGGCAAGGGCTGTGAGTGCTTTAGCCGCGGATGGCGACAAGCATTGTCTCTGCAGCGAGGAGCTGGAGCGGCAGCTCCGCCTCGCCCGTTGGTACGTCGAACATAATCGACCCGGTCTGGCCTTGTTGGCGATCAGGGAGTGGATCATCAACAGAACCATTTTCGCCGGTGATGAAGCGGACCGGACCGGGTGGCTGGACTACCCCGGCACACGTCGCAGGATCGAGCGACAACTCAATGCGCGTGCTGATTGGCTCCGCGACTCGGGAAACGCCGACGGATGCGAGGGGGACAGAGTCGCAGCCGTCTGGTCGTCGGTGGCCAAATATCGAAACCAGATCGCGCACGCAGGGAATAGCGCTGATGCGAGAGCTCTCGGTGACAGGGTGGCTCCCAAGATCACCGCATGGATCGAGGATCTCGAAGCTCTGCACAGGGATGAGGGCGTGTGGGGCTCGGGCCATACGGGAACGAGCGGCACCGTCATTCTGCAGCCGCTGGGTACCAGTCCCGGTGTGCTCTATACCGTACTGAAAAAAGTTCCTCATGACAGCCTGATCGTGTTGGGGTCGGAACAGTCTCTCCCACTCGTGGATTCGGCCCTGGCCGCTGCGGGTGTGGACGTGCCGTCGACTCGCGTGCAGTTGGAAAGCCCTTGGCAGGCTCACAAGGAATTTCGCCGTGTGCGGCAGGAGATCGAGGCGGAGCTGCGGTCGGCGAGCGATCTCGTGGCCGTTTTGACCGGCGGGACGGCGGCGATGACGGTGTTGGTGAACAGTCTGGCGCGCTTCTCCGAGACCCTGGGAACACGTGTCCGGCGATTACTGTTACTGGACTCGCGGAACCCGGAAGTACAACGAACCGATCCGTGGCACCCGGGAGAGTTGGAGTGGATCGACGCGGAAGATTCGACGGTTACCGGCTAGTCGGCGGTGGAAAGAACGCCTTTTGCGCCAGGCGTTGAGCGCCGGGCGACAGGTGCGGCGGATCTGGAAGTGCCTCGGGACGAGTGCGCCCGGTAATATGTGCCGACCCGTGGCTTCCGCCCCCGGAGCGAAGCCTCTATCCATGTCATGAACATTGAGGACTAGAGATCGAGGCGGAAGTCGTCGTCGGGCTCCGGGGGGGTGGCGGGTGGCGGGGCGGTTCTGCGCTCAGCCGGGGCAACCCGAATGGCTTGCAGGGCGGGTTTCTTCTTCTTGCGATCGAAGCCTTCGACCCACCAGACCCGGACCCGCGCTCCCTGGCGTCGAGCACTTTCGGGAAGCAAATCAAGGCTGGTGAAGATGTCCTGGCCGGATTCAGTACGAATGAAGCAGAATGGCCTGCCCTCGGGGAGAGATGTCACGGTGCCCGGGGCATCGCCGTCGGGCTCCTGGCGGCCCGCCGCCCAGTCCTTTCTGCAGGCGGCCAGCAGATCGCGAAACGCGTCGGGTAGATTGGTGTCCGGTGCCTCCTCCTGCGCACGCTCGAGGAGATCTTCGAGTTCCATGCGGATCGACCAGCCTTCCTGTTCGCGAATGGCCAGGGCGAGCGAGGCGCTTCGCAGCGCGGCAGCGGGGGAATCCCGGGTCAGGGCGAGGCGGGCGAATCGTTCGATGGTGCGAATCTTGGTCTGGAGTTTGCCGGGGCCGAGAAGGGAGTGACAGGTTGCCCGAAAAGCCTCCTGGGTTTCGCCTGCTTCCTCGGCAATGGAGGCCAGGGTGTCGAGAATATATGGCGCACGTTCTCTCCTGGTGATCTGGCGAATCTCCTCGAGCGCTTTTCCGGGCTCGCCGAGAGCCGCGAGAGCCATCGCGCCCCATCGACCGAAGTCTCGGTGTCCGGGATAGGCGGCAAGTGCCGATTCTGCTGTTTCGCGGGCACCCGCCCACAAGCGTAATTCGACCAGCGCCTTGATGCGGGCAAAGTACCATTGTTCGAGTTCAGGCATCAGTGACTGGTCGCCGAAGCGCCTCGGATTTTTGTCCAGTTCCTCGATCTGAAGCTTGTCCGTCCAGTCGATGATCTCCCGCCAGGCGCGCTTGGCCTTGGCGACCTTGACCACGGAGAAAACGGCGCGCTTGAGAGCGAGTTCGTCGGCCCCAAGAGCCAGCATGCGGTTCGCGGCCGCTGCGGTCGAGGCCAAGTTACCTTTTTCGATAGCCGGCCGGAGCACGCCGGTATAGACCGCCCAGATGGCTTCCCGTCGAGCCATGACGTCTTCCGGATGCTCCTCGAGAATGACTTCGCAAATTTTCAGGGCTTCGTCCGGCTTGCCCAGGTGACGCAGGCAGTGGGCCAGCCTCCATGCCACATCCGGGTGCCTTCGTTTCGACCACGCTTCGCGAAAAAGGGGTTCGGCTTCGGCGTATTTCTTGGCCTTCCTGAGTTCTTCTGCTTTTGAGAGGGCACCCGGGGCCATGCTGCCTCCCTGCTCCCCGCAAGGTTCAACCTGTGGTGCCCGGCGCCTTCCGTCAAGTGGTGCGAGGCAGCTGCATTTCGACAGTCTGGGCGAAAACAAGCCGAATGTTGGCAAGTGCCTGAAAAATAGGAGCTTCCATGATCAGGCGCCGGGAGACCGTCGAAGCCGTTAAGTTATAGAAATTGCGAGCCTTATGTGCTTAGCGCCATCGGGCTCACGGCGCGGGTGGGGCCATGTTCGCGAGACCGTCGAAACACGCCTTGGAAGTCTCCTGCTGCCTTACTGTTAGGATATATGGAGACGCGCGCGATGCCCCGACTAAAAGGGGATTACGACTTTGCTTTCAACGATTTACACGGTTGCCAATGTTTTGACGCGCGCGATGCCCCGACTAAAAGGGGATTACGACTCCATCATGACTAGGATGTTCCTCGAT